>NZ_JAUBUB010000071.1:0-34280 GCF_036705265.1 Microcoleus sp. B4-C2 | reverse complement strand
GTTGTCGGCGTCGGTGTGGGAGTCTCAGTTGTCGGCGTTGGTGTAGGAGTACCAGTTGTCGGCGTCGGTGTGGGAGTCTCAGTTGTCGGCGTTGGTGTAGGAGTACCAGTTGTCGGCGTCGGTGTGGGAGTCTCAGTTGTCGGCGTTGGTGTAGGAGTACCAGTTGTCGGCGTCGGTGTGGGAGTACCAGTTGTCGGCGTCGGTGTGGGAGTCTCAGTTGTCGGCGTCGGTGTGGGAGTACCAGTTGTCGGCGTTGGCGTCGGTGTTGGTGTCGGCGTTGGCGTGGGAGTCTCAGTTGTCGGCGTCGGTGTGGGAGTACCAGTTGTCGGCGTCGGCGTCGGTGTCGGTGGCGCTACATCATCATTAGTAATAGTTGTGGTAGCGGTAGCAGTGGTAATTGTCGGTGTAGAATCTAATACCGAGGGATTGGACAGCGTAACCTCAAGGGTTTCATTGGCTTCGATCGCCGCATCGCCTAAAACATCAAGAGTAATGGTTTTCGATGTCTCGCCCGCTGCAAAACTAATCGTACCAGTCGCAGCAGTTGCACCGGATGTGCCGCCGATGTTGTTGTAATCGCTACTGTCAGCAGTACCCCTGATCGCATAATCTACTGTGCTCGCCAACTCAGTGCAACCGCTGCGGGTAACAGTAAAAGTGGCAGCAGTTGTGCCTTCATTGCCTTCTGTAACGGTTGCAACACCAGCACTTATCGCGTAGTCTATCGGATTAAGCAGAATTGTCACCTTGCTAGCACCCGATCCGATGCGATCGCCAGGCCCTGAAATTACCCTGTTAAATCCGGCGTAAATCTCCGAATTGACTGGTCCGCCATCATCAGGTTGACCGTTGAGAGCATAAAGATACGGCGAATTCAGGCTATTTTTTAGCCCGCTTTTGTTATCCCACGCCAGTTGTTCGTTGCTGACTTCTAACTCGACGCGGGAACCATTACTAACAAAGTTAGGCACATTTCCTGGGGTAAGTTCTCCGCCAGGGGGTGTATTGTAGTCATTCCCAAAAACTGCCATATTCCCGTTAACAATCTGCATCTCTGCATCGCGGCTTTGATCGCCTCCATCCCCTCCATAGCCATCGTTTGACGCAGAGTCGCCGAGATTTACCGTCCATCCTGACGGGGTTTGGTCGTATTCAACGATAAATTTCGCTTTTTTGATATTGCCATCAAAATTGATTTTGGCTACCGCTTCTAACCAACTATCTGCGTTTGAGTCGGTAGGGGTATTTACTAGAGAAATAAACGGGTTTGGCGCACCAGTAATTGTGCCTGTTTTGAGGTCGATTTGGTACGGACTCAGGCTTGAAGGTTGACCGTTTGCTGCAATAGTTAGTGTGGTTTGTTTGGTTGTACCTGCAACGCCACCGGTGATTGTGCCCAAGTTGAGGATTGCGGTTTCGGCGTTTTCAACTATGTTGTCTGGTTTGATAGTAAATGCAACATTCTGGGTGAGTGCGTCACCTGTTGCACCTGCGGGGAATGTAATCGAGGTAGGCGAAAAGGTGTAGTCTGAATTTTCGGTGGCTGTGCTGCTGGGGTCGATGACAATAGGCACTGTTACAGCAGCGTCAGGAGTGCCACTGAGAGTAACGGGAATATTGACTACTGTATCCGCAGTTCCTTCAGTGCCACTGTAAGTTGCAGCACCGAAATTTACCGCTGGGGATGTATTCAGCAGAATCGAGGTGTTTTGACCGCCAAAGTTCGCGGTAGCTAAATCGGATAAGCCATCTTTATTAAAATCGCCTACAACAATACCTTGGGGATTGGTTCCCACAACAAAATTAGTGGCAGTGCCAAAGCTGCCATTGCCACTTCCAAACAAGACGGAGACATTGCCCGATGAATTGTTGGCTGTGGCTAAATCGACTTTTCCATCGGCATTGAAGTCACCACTAGCAATAGCAAGGGGTTGTGTTCCAACGGCAAAGTTGGTCGCTGCACTAAAGTTTCCCGTGCCATCTCCTAACAGTATTGATACGTTGTTGGAGCCGCCTTCATTACTCGTTGCTAAGTCAGGATTATTGTCCCCATTAAAGTCTCCTAAAGCAATGTAATTAGGCATATTTGCAACGGTAAAGTTAGTGGCGGGGGCGAAAGTGCCATCAGCATTCTGCAACAGGATGGATACGTTGTTAGAACCCGCGTTCGCTGTCGCAAAGTCTGACTTGCCATCTTTGTTAAAGTCGCCGACAAGCACAAAATAAGGATTTGACCCCACGTTCAAATTAGTAGCTGCGCCAAAAGTACCATTACCATTACCGGGCAAGATGGAGACGTTGTTAGAGGTTTGATTGGCTGTAGCTAAATCTGAATTGCCGTCCCCGTTGAAGTCTCCCACAGCGACGGTATACGGACTTGACCCCACCCCAAAGTAGGTGGCTGCACCAAAAGTGCCATCGCCATTTCCTAAGAGGAGAGAAACGTTGTTAGGCCCACTATTAGCCGTAACCAAGTCAGAATTACCGTCTTTGTTAAAGTCGCCTACAGCGACAGACGAGGTAGCGAGATAGGTCGGCGGGCTGGTGTTAAGATTAGTGGCAGCGCCAAATTTGCCAGTGCCATCTCCCAATGCGATCGAGACGTTGCGACCCTCTCCAGTGGTTGCAAAGGCTAGGTCAAGGTTGCCGTCTTTGTTAAAGTCCCCACTCGCAACTTTACGGAGACTATAGGTTATGGGAAAATTAGTCGCAGCACCAAAACTATTCAAAACATACTCGTAACCCGCTAACACTTCGGCTTCAAATACCAGCGGCGTTTCTATTTTCCCGGTTCTGACTTCCAGTTCCCAGTCCCCGCCTTTGGCTACACTTCCGGTGAGGTTTTGGGAAGCTGCAACCGACGCGCCGGTTAACTCACTCAAGCGTTTGACAAATGCTTTACCTGTCTCGCCTGCTGCTACACAGCACCCGTACAGGAGGATATTAGGTCGATTTTTGCTCCTTGAGTCGGTTTGTGGCGAAAACCATTGCTGTAGAGAATCCCGATCGCACTCTATATCATCTAAACTTACGCTACCGTCGCCCAATTGCAAGCTACCCGGAGCACCGTGAGAAACAATGTGAATGCTGTCAATATTGCTGCGAAGACCTAAAATTTGAGTAATTTGGTCGATCGCATCTTTATTCCCATCCAAAACAACTACTTCCGTACCCGGTGTTACCCCGGCAATCAAACTTTGATAATTTTCAACTTGAGTGTCGATAAAGGCGATCGCACTTGGTGAAACTTGATTATTTAAATTTGGCATACTGCACCTACTGGGGGTTAAAAAAAGACAATGATTTCCCTGTTTCGCGACGGGTATGCGAAACTCTTTGTCAATGTTGTAGTAACCCTAACTCATTTTTCCAAACATCTATGTAAATTTTTCTTTATAAACAGCTTTTTAATTAAAGTTTTGATAAAGATGGGGGATTTTATTAAGTAATATTGCGGATGAGCTAGTGCGAGGTGGATGACGTAACACAAAAACTATTCAATCGCAAGTGTAATGAGACTGAAATATTAAGAACGGAATTTTTAATAGATATCTGCGATGCGGTTGGGCGGTTCGTTTCAACCCCAGGCGGACTTTCGGGCAAAAGTGGGGGCGGGTTTACTAGATAATTGGTTTTAAGCAATTATTTCTCGTAAACCCGCCCCTAAAACTGATTCGTTACCATCTTTACGGGCGATTCCCTACGGGATAGCTTCGCACGCGCGGACTTACTTCAAACCCCCATCTATCCCTGCTAAAATCTCCTCAGCTTGCCCGCACAAAGCAGCGTGACAGCAACCATTACTCGCCAACAATCCCCCCCACTGACTCACATCTCCCCGGTTATATTGCAAAGCAGAACCGTCAAAACGAGTAAATTGACCGCCCGCTTCAGTCAAAATTAATTCCGGTGCCGCCAAATCCCAATCTTTCGGTGCCGACTTTCCCGAAAGCGCAATATAAACATCAGCCTTTTGTTCGACAATTGTCGCAATTTTACAGCCGATACTACCGACAGCTATTTGATTTTGACAAGGCAGTTTTTGTAACAATTGATTAAAGCGATCGCCCCGGTGACTGCGGCTAGTTACTATAGATAAATCTGCCACTATATTTCGCGCCGAAACCTGCAACTTGACCGCAGAACCGGCCCGACTTTCCATAAAAGCGCCCGCATCGCGGATTGCGTAATAAATCTTTTGCTGTTGCGGCCAGGCCACAACTGCCAATACCGGTCTTCCCTCGAAGGCTAAAGCAATGTGAACAGCAAATTCACCTGTCCTGTCAATAAAATCTCGCGTTCCATCCAAAGGGTCAATAATCCAAACCCAACTTTGAGGTAAGGGAATTTGACCGTGAGTTTCTAAATAAGATTTGTAAGTTTCTTCGCTGAGATAGCCAAATTCTGCATTCCCTAAAGCCGACTGCAATCCGTCGAGAATGCAAGAGTTGACAGCGACATCGGCGGCGGTGACGGGGCCATCTTTTTTCTCTTGGATGTCGAGGTTAGGAGTGTTGGAATCCTGCCGATAATAGGATTGTAGGATATCTGATGCACTCCAGGCGATCGATCGTGAAATTTCGCTGATTTCTTCGAGAGTTTTCATGAATTTCTTTTTTTTTTGAACCGCAGATAAACGCCGATTTCTGTAGGGGCGGTGCCCCCGTGCCCGCCCTTGGGAACCATACATTAGCAATTACCAATTAATATGAGGATATTTCCATTCATAATAATTAGGAAACACAAAATTAGTAAACGAAACCGAAATACTAACCTCCAATGATTTTACATGATGCCACCAACCAACCGGAATAAAGATAGCCTCTCCCGGTTCCAAAATTACTTCAATAATTTTCGCATCTTTGTAAAGCGGGTATTTGTCATAATCGGGATTTTCGCCGTCCACCTTGCTGAAAACTCCGACGTGATTGTAAAGCAGAGGTGTTTGTTGCGGAGAAATCAATTTAATTAGTTTGCGACCAGACACTTGCGCTAAAATTAAATTAACTGGGTCGTGGTGTAGCGGTGTAATCGTGCCTTTCGGGCCGAACCAAAAGAAAACTCTGCCTTTTGTATCCGTTGGATTTAGGTATTCGGGGAATATTTCAATGTCGTTAAATAGCGGTTTAAATTCCTCTCTTTCAAGAGTTTGGTTGTTAGCAACCATGTAGTAATCGTTGCTAGGCCCGCCCTTGACCACCATGTCTACATATTTGCGGAACAAAACAATTTTTTTGTGATTTTCTATCTTAATTTCGTAATTCGGGTCGGAATTGCGGTTGGCTTGAATTTGTACCTCTGCATCGCCATATTTTTCTTGCAAATACTCCGGCGTCCACAACTGCAACGCTTTCCAGTTGTGCATGATATTGGTAATAATTACTGGAGTATTTTTGGCGTAGTAATTTTCGAGAAAATACTCTCTGGAAAGGCTGCTTTTGCGTTCGATTGTGCCAAACTTGGAAGACAATGCAGCTAATTGATTGTTAATCCTGAGATGCGATTCTAATTTCTGCAATAACTGCACGTACTGACTGCCTGCTTGGAAGTAGGGATGAGATGATATTTCCCTAACTTCTGCGGTGGCTGTTTCCGCATCTATGCCGGTATTTATTAAGGCTTGAATAATTTCGGCGTCGGGTTGATTTAATAATTTGTTGGCCGCCACCCACTGTTTCATATTATCGGGAACTTCTGGTTTGCTTGGGGTGAGTAGATTGGGCAAGTTTTGTGTCAGCCATTCTAGGTTAACTTGCTGTTGTTCTGTTAGGGTAATCCGCAAAGGGGGAAGGGTGATAGTTAGGGGTTGGGTGTCAGACATGATTCGGGTATGTTGGTTTGGGAGTGTTTGGTTTGGTTTGAGGTTGTTTCACTAATATAGCAATTTTAACGAACTGCGAAAATTCACAGGCGAGACGCCTGTTCCACGGGCGCGAAGGAAGAGAAAAGGGAAGTTCACAAATTTTGTCGAGGTTGCTGTCAGGATTTTAACTTAACAGGTGTTGCTAGTTCAAGTTTTCTAGCTTTGAGGGGTTTTAACCGGATAGTTTGGTTAATTTTAATTGAAAATTAACTCTTATTCATCCAGGCGCGGGTTCCGAAGTTTTTGCAGGAATGGGAAGCGATTTTAGCCGCTGCGGTGAGAGTATCTGTAAAGTTATTTTGCAAAATGTAGTGACAGAAAGCGCCGTGAAAAATATCGCCGGCGCCTAAAGTGTCTGTGGCTTGAATTTGAGGTACTTCTATACTGCCGTAACTGCCATTGCTGAGGTATGAAATTGATTTTTCGCCGCGAGTGATGGCAATATTGGCAATCCCGGCTGCTGACAGGTAAGAAAAGACTTGTTCGGAATTGTCGCAGTTGGGCGGATGAAAGTTATCCGAACATACAGCCCATTCAATAAAAGGTAAGATTTCTTCTAATCCGGGTTTCCAACTGCCACCGTCGAGGACAATGGGAATGTTTTTTGACTTGGCAAGTTGAGCAATTTCTTTGCTGGCTGCGATTTGATGTCCGTCAAGCAGTACAATATTAACTGAGGTTAAAATATCCTGGTTAATTGTTTGACTGTCAACTTGCGATTTCGTAGCATTGATGGAAATTACCGATCGATCGCCCGTTGCTTCAGTTACAATAATCGAGGAAACTGGCGGCGAGTGCGATCGCCCTGGTGCCAAATCGATTATCCTGACATTATACTCCGCTAAGTCTGCACGAATTAATTGGGCGATCGCGTGAGTGCCCAAAACCCCAGCCCATACCGCCGCATTCCCCAAATAGCTAAAAGTGACCGCAGCATTTGCCGCCGGCCCGCCCGCAGCAATGGTACAATCAGAAGCAACAACTTTCTGATTTTCACCCGGAGGCTTCTCGGCCAAATAAATTAAATCTAAAGTCGCCAATCCCAAAAACAATCCAGTTTTCATATCTTCTTAAATGTGTGGCATGGGCCTGTGGCATGGGCGTCCCGCCCGTGTCCTATCGTTAAAAAATCTCAATCTTAAAATGCAAGCAAATCCCAATACAGGAACACTTTACATCGTAGGAACCCCGATCGGCAACCTGGAAGACATGACATTTCGCGCCATCAAAATCTTGCAAACAGTAGACTTCATCGCCGCCGAAGATACCCGCCATACAGGCAAACTTTTGCACCATTTTCAAATCAAAACTCCCCAAATCAGCTATCACGAACACAACCAACACCAACGACTTCCCGAAATCATCGACAAACTGCATTTAGGCAAAAATATCGCCCTCGTCACCGATGCCGGAATGCCGGGAATTTCTGACCCCGGTTCCGAGTTAGTCAAAGCTTGCGCCGACGCTAATATTAACATTATTCCGATTCCCGGCCCGACCGCCTGCATTGTTGGGATAACTGCATCAGGATTACCAACAGAGAGATTTGTATTTGAAGGTTTCTTACCCGTGAAAGGTCAAGAACGCCAACAGAGTTTAGAAGCTTTGCAAATAGAATCCCGCACTATAATATTATACGAATCTCCGCACCGATTGCGACAAACTTTACAAGATTTAGCAAATAGTTTGGGAAGCGAAAGACAGATTGTGCTGGCGAGAGAATTAACTAAAATGCACGAAGAGTTTTGGCGTGGTAGTATAGAAAGTGCGATCGAGCTTTACACCAATCGCGAACCCCAGGGAGAATTTACCCTCGTAATAGCCGGCATCCAAACAGCCGCCCCAATATTTTCCGAAGACGCAATTAAAGCAGAATTGCAAACATTAATAGCAGAAGGCATAAGTCGTTCCCAAGCCAGCCGCCAACTCGCGCAACAAACATCCCTTCCCCGCCGCCAAATCTACCAACTCGCCCTCACAATAGGCGACAATGAATCACTAGAACAACCCGTGGATGACTTGTGAATATCTCTCTTCTTCTCTGCGCCCTCTGCGCCCTCTGCGGTTAAATAAAAAAAGCTAGATACTCACACTCAGAATTATATGGTACGCGGAAACTACGATCGACAAAAACCATATTTACGCAACCCCCACATCAACAAACCAATCGCCGAAATCTATGCAGACTTAGACGCCTTTACCTGGGAGATATTTGAAGACCAACCCCACCGCTTCGATACCGTCAGTTTCTACGTATTGCTTCCCCCACTATTTTACGAAGGGCGTTTCATCAAAGGAATTTACTTCAGCGAAGCAGTCGAACTCATCAACAAACTATTTCCCCAACTTTCCTCAGTATTTTTCTCCTTCACCTATTCCCCCGGAATCTCCTACTCCTGGGCCCCCATAGCTGACGCCTACTCCAGTTTATACAAAAACCCACAGCGAGAAAAGTGGTTTCGCGAAACTTATGTCGATCGCGCCCACAAACCAATCATACCACTGCAAGACACCGACTTCATCAACGAATACTTAATTTCCCCGCGCAACGTCCCCGCCAAAGACATCGACTTGCTAGCCGTCGCCCGACTCTCCGAAGAAAAAAATTTGCCAATCATAGCCAAAGCCTTAAAAGTTTACCGTCAAAAATATCCGCAAAAACCGATAAAATTAACAGTAGTCACCGGCCACGAATTTGATGCTAGCAACCTGAAAACTCTCGACGAGTACGCATTAAAAGAATGGCAACAAGTAGAGGCAATTTTAGGCAATCCGTCGGACTACATTAACTTAGTACCGAGAGTAGACTACTACAGCGAAATCCCCACATATTATTCGCGAGCCCAAGCATTCGTCCTCGGTTCCCTTCTAGAAGGAAAAAACCGGGGCATTACCGAAGCCATGAGTTGCAACGTACCTGTAATTTGTTTTGAAGAATTCAACCAATACGCCAGAGGAAACTCGCCAGTTTTCCCCGAAGGTGCGGGTCTTTACGCCAAATTTGACCCAGAATCTCTCGCAGATACTATATATACAGTATTGGAAAATCAAACAGAATTTAAGCCGCGATATCAGTATTTAAAGCATTGCGGGCGCAAGAACTTTTTCAATACTTGTATAGACAGTTTTCCTTACTATCAGCACAACATTCCCGACTACAAACCGGGAGATGCGATTAACAATTTGTGGCTGGATTTAGCAGTTCAGCAAAATTATCAAGTTAGTTTGAACAGCTTTTTGTACGGAGGTTCTCCTTTGTCTCATATTCGCGGGATAAATGCGATTCAGCAGAATCTAGGTCAGTTAACCAAGTTTCAATGACAGATAATTCGGAATTATTAAACCGCAGAGGCCACAGAGGACACAGAGGAGGAGAAGAGAGAGATGAATAATACGGATTTGAGATTAGTCTTTATAGCGATGACTTTCGCTAAAAGCCCCGTGGAATTCATTCCCTAGCGACTGGTAGATGGTCGGCTTAAGTTGACAATATCCTCAAAAATCTTACTGGCTAAAACTCTCGCCAAATTCACAGGAACAGCATTGCCGACCATTTTGTATCCATCAGCAATATACTTGTACTTAAAAATAAACTCATCCGGGAAAGTCTGAACTCTCGCGCACTCTCGCACAGAAAGCCGACGGTAAGGCAGAGGCGAATTGGGGTCAAAAATGCGTTTGTCTTTGCCAACTAAAATCATTTTAGTAGCTTGAGGATGGAGAGGTGCGTGTCTGCCGCTTGCCTGAATTGTAAACGAAGGTTCTGACCAACTTCTCACTCGATTGCGCGACATATAAATGCTGGAAAACCCCAAATCCACACATTCGTGATTTGGGACAGAATCGTGATAATTATCTAATTTACCCTTAACTGACATAGGCGCGATCGCCTGCAAATCAAAAATCGCATCTTTCAGCGTCAAAACATCGGTTCCAGGTTCGGGAAACTCAAAACTAAAACCCAGATTTTCCCGATAACCAACAACAATCACCCTTTGCCTATCTTGCGGAACCCCAAAATTTCTAGCATTCACCAACTTGTACGAAACCCGATACCCGATGTCCTCAAACTGCGATAATATATAAGTAAAAGCTTCCTTGTTTCTGGCAGCCAAGATACCGCTAACATTCTCAGCTAAAAAAAACAAAGGCTGCTTGTCCCGCACAATTCTGATATACTCCCAGAAAAGTTGACCCCGACAGTCATCAATCCCCCGCTTAGCCCCTGCTTCACTCCAACTTTGACAAGGAGGCCCGCCGATTATCCCAATACAGTTGGGAATTTCATCAGATTTAATTTTTCTGATATCTCTGCGATCTAAAATAGTTTCAGGATGATTGAAATTATACGTATCCCAAATAGACTTATCATATTCATTCGCCCAAACCGCATTAAACCCAGCCAAACGAAAACCCAAATCCAACCCCCCACAACCAGAAAACAGAGAAATAATATCCAAAATCACCTTTCTTCACCCGCAATAAAGTACAATAAATCAATTATAAACATCTATTTTCTTAGATATCTATCTCTTTCTTCTCTCACTCTGCGCCCTCTGCGCCCTCTGCGGTTAATAAAAAAAAATCTAATTCACACACAAACAGAACTTATCATCCTCAATGAATGCAGAATCCATCCTCCAATCTTACCAACACTTCGGCGTCCACCTCGGCTTAAAAAGAATTCACCAACTTCTCCAAAAACTAGACAACCCCCACCAACAAGTACCCATTATCCACATTGCCGGCACCAATGGCAAAGGTTCCGTGTGCGCTTATCTCTCTTCCGTACTAACAGAAGCAGGCTATCGAGTTGGACGCTACACATCCCCGCACTTAATTGATTGGACAGAAAGAATTTGCATCAACCAAAAACCGATTTCCCCAACAGAATTGCAACAGTGTCTCAAACGAGTTGTCGCCGCTACTCAAAACAACACCCAAACTCCCACTCAATTTGAAATAATCACCGCAGCAGCTTGGCTGTATTTCGCCGAACAAAAAACAGACATCGCAGTCATAGAAACTGGATTAGGCGGTAGATTAGACGCGACTAACGTTTGCGAAACACCTCTCGCTAGCGTCATCACTTCTATCAGTCTTGAACACTGGCAAATACTCGGCCCCACCGTGGCAGATATTGCTGGGGAAAAAGCGGGAATTCTTAAAGCAAAATGTCCCGCAGTGATCGGAGAATTGCCAGAATCAGCTAGAATAGTAGTAGAAAAACGCATTCAAGAATTAGATTGTCCGGCAACTTGGGTAAAACCAGCAGTAGATTTAGGACAAGGATTCGCAGAATATCAGTTAAATCAAAATGGGGTTAAAATAAAATATCAATTGCCGCTGCTGGGAAAAATTCAACTAATGAATTCAGCAATTGCGATCGCAACTTTGCAAACTCTCCAAAACCAAGGATGGCAAATTTCCCCAACCGCCATCGAAAACGGTATCGCCAAAACCCAATGGCCCGGAAGACTCCAGCAGACAACTTGGAAAAACCGCAATATATTAATTGACGGCGCGCACAATCCAGCCGCCGCGATCGCCCTGCGTGAATATGTCGATGGCCTGAACCATCACCAGTCACCGATTAACTGGGTAATCGGCATTCTTGCGACTAAAGACTGCGACGATATTTTGAAAGCATTACTCAAAAAGGGCGATCGGCTTTACTTAGTACCCGTACCCGATCAAAACTCATCATCCCCCGCAGAATTAGCCACCCTAGCTCAAATTATCTGCCCCGAATTAACTCTCTGTCAAGCCTTCCCCGACTTAACAACAGCTTTAGATGCTGCTGTTACAGGTGACAACCTCACAATCCTTTGCGGTTCGCTTTATCTCGTCGGCTATTTTCTGCAACAACAACAATCCCAAGCTTAAACGCATCCTGGCTTAAGATGAATTGTTCGGGTAAACTGGCAAGAGGTGCTTCATAAACATTCGGTTTCTTGTCCTAATATCATGTCCGTTAGCAGCGAATAGGAGAATAGAAATAGCTAATTATACAAACAGACTTCTCCCAGGGGAAGGCGCAGTTGGATGTTACGGAAACCTGCTTAAAGCTGGACGAAGAGGCGATAATCTGACACCACATCACATTCCTTCTAATGGATTCATGGGAGCAAAGGTTCTTGGTTACAGCAGAGAAATGGGTATTGCTATAATGATGGAACACCCTTTGCCCGGTAAAGGAGGCCGTCATCGCCAGACTATCTCTTACGGACAATCTCCGAATCTCAGCTTGTTACCAAGGGAAGCACTAGCTAGAGAAATTAGCGATGCGCGAGCAATTTATCGCCGTCAGGGACTTTACACGCCACAAATTAGGCGCAGTTTACAGCAAGTTATCCAGTCAAATAAGTTAGCTTGGTTGGGCGTTTTTGAAAAGGGAGTAAATAGGTGATGAAGGAAAATAGCTGGATTACCATTTTGGCCGCTAATAAATTAATGCGATCCACGGAAGAAGTAACAGCTTTTGAAAATGCTTTAGCGGAATTTGCGAAGCATCCTGAGATTGAACATTTACCAGATTTACATCTGATTTTAGACGATCGCTGCCAACAGCCGGAGGTCATGTTTAGCCTAATTCATTTTTTAGAATCTTTTGAAATGGAACAGCAGTTACAAGCATTTATCCGTGTCATCCCACAATTAATTGTTGTTGCCTCTGATTGGACAAGAATACTCCACAGTAGGATTTTGAATGATGAGGTTGCCTGCCGATTGTATAGAAATCTGTTACATTCAATTAACGCTCACAGCCCCCATTTTATTCGACAATTGCTGGAAGAAAGTGCTGCCTATCGATTGACGCATCAAGATTCACCGATTGAGCTAGCTGGACAAGTTCATTAGCGTTTATTTCCACCGCTGATGAATATTTGGAAGTGCGATCGCGATGAAGGAAAACCTCGATAAGTAGAGTGGACGATTCCCTACCCTACCCTACGGGAACCCCTACGGGGAACGGGAACCCCTGCGGGAAGATAGCTTCGCTTCACGCTGTTTTTTCTTTAACCTTGTGTTTCTTCCTCCGTAAAGATAGGAGGCCACAATTCTGAAACGGGCAATTCCCAACCGGGAAAAAGTTCTGCTACTGTTAAGATATCGCCATTTCCTAAAACAGTCGGTTCACCTGTAGAGCGATAAATAGTCACTGTTTCTTCATCAGGATCGATCAGGATTCCGACGATGGCACCCAGTTCTATAAACTTCAAAACTTTGGTTTCTATAGGCTTAATGCGATCGATCTGAGATTTAATCTCCACCACCAAATCCGGGACAAGTTCTCCAAAATAACGCGGACTTTGGCGCAATCGGGCGGCGCGCACGAAAGAAACATCCGGTGCTTTGACATTCGTATCCGGCATGATGAAACCGCCTGCGGAGTCAAAGACTCTCCCCAAGCGACGGGGGTAAACCCAGTTACCCAGCAAGCGAATCAAAATACTACTGATTTCACTAGATACGATGTCGGATGGCCCCACAATTGAAAGTCTCCCGTCTTCTAGTTCAATTTTGTAATCTAAACCCGCTTCGGAAAAAAGGGTTTGAACTTGGTTTAAATCTTTGAGTGTCATCGCTGGCATAAGAATTTTCTCCTATTCCGATCTGAGCTTTGATTTTAACACAAGTCAAATTTCTGAATATTTGAGAAATTTAGGCTATTTTTGTAGAAATCATCAATCAAGCTGCATTCAGAAAGGCGATCGCACGGGATAAAGAAACCCGGTTTCTGGGATGAGCGATCGTTCTTATCAACAAACATTTACCTCTAAAATAGTCGAGATTGACTTATCCAGAGTTCTCCTCGGACTCCGCGTTGTGAAGAGGCGGTAATTTCATCATTCGATAATAACTTAAAAGCTTATATATGGCGGCACAGATTCCCATTATTAAATAATATGTCAACTCGCCCAAAAAAGCAAGAGGCGAGATCAAAAAAAATCCCGCCCCAGCTTCAATAAAAAACTACCTTTGATCCCAAGCCTTAGCCGCATCAGCCACAGCTTGGTCTACCGACTTCTCATCCAACATTGCCGCCTGCAAATTGTCATAAATCGCCTTTTGCAACTTCTTAACATCCTTCAAAGGCGGAATCAATAGCTCAGCGGAAGTCAACCCAGAAGCACTAACAACCCGAGCTCGATCGGCAGCAGGAGCATCAGTCGGAACGGTCTTAAAATAATCGTCCTGCAAAGCCTCAACCGTAGAAGGCAAAACATTAGCAGCCTTAGCAAAAGCCAACTGATTTTGAGAATTAGTCACGTACAAAGCAAACTTGACAGCATCATCAGGGCGCTTGCTGTCGCGGGGCACAACCAAATTCATCACCGCCACAGTCTTCTTACCTGTTTCCCCCGTAATTTGAGGCGCAGCAGCCGAAACAGCACCAATACTCGGAGCATTCTCAGCAATCGCCTTCAAAAACTGAGGCCCGGAAGCTAAAAAAGTAGTTTCCCCAGCTTGATAAAGCTCGATCGCCCTGCGATGTCCCTGCACCAAAACATCCTGTGGCAAAAGTCCGTTATTGTACAAATCTACCCAATACTGAAAAACAGCTTTGCCCTTAGCAGTATTAAAAGCCGCCTTGCCTTTAGCATCCACCAAAGGTACACCCATTTGCACAAAAGATTGCAAAACTTCCGCCGAATCTTCCGGCACAAAAGTCACAAAAAAAGCAAACTTGCCAGTCTTCTCCTTCACCTGCTTCGCCACAGTTGCCAACTCGGCATAAGTAGCAGGAGGCTTAGCAATTCCAGCCTTTTTCAACAACTCCGTATTGTAAATTGTCACCCCAGTCGTGAGATACCAAGGAATGCCAAAAGTCTTGCCGTCGAGTACACTAGCTTTCCAGATATTTGGGAGATAGAGCTCACGAACTTGCTGCGGAATTCGAGAATCCAAATCCAGCCAAGCATTGCGCCCCGCCAACAGCGAAGCAAAATCGGGATTTAGGTTCACCACATCCGGCGCATTTTTCGCCGAAACAGCCCCCAAAATCTTGCTTTCCATCGCCGACCAAGGAACGTCCACCCAGCGCACCTTCACCCCCGGATTTTCCGCTTCAAAACCGGCGATCGTCTTGTTGAAATACTCAGTAAACTGAGGTTGAAGCTGCATAGTCCAGAACTCGATTTCCTGCGTATTATTTGCCTGGGAATTAACAGCCGGCTTGCTGCAACTCACCACCGCAGCCAGCAGCAGCCCCACCAGCCCAAAAACAGCAAAAAGTTGCCAAGATTTACGTTTCATAGAATAAAATTTGAGAGTTATGGGAACCGTCATTCGATTTTAGATTTTAGATTTTAGATTTTGGATTGACTTGCGCGAGATTAATTCGGGGGACGCAAGGATTTTAGATTTGAGATGCAAGGATTGACTTGCGCGAGATAAATCACGTGGCGGGTAACACCTTTGAAATTCGCTTGTCAGACAAAGGCACGCGCGGCGAAGCTATCCCGCAGGGAATCGCCCGAATCAAGCGCTCATGAGTCAGTAACAGAGTTTTGTACCTGGGTTCAGGAGCGAGATAGTCGGTTTTTGTGCAGAATCGGCGGGTTTTCGGTTGATCGAGCTGGAATTTATTGACATTCTCCGCAGAATAGCTATTGTCAAGTAAATTGGATAGCATAAAATCGGAACTAGCGATCGCGCAACACAGACTGAGCTGTGCAGAAGAAGGCGGGATACCGAGATTACAGCACTCTGGCTGCAGTTGGAAACCAACCCTCCAACACGCCTGCGCGCTGAATCAGGCTGGCCAACTACAAAAGAAAAAAATAGCAATTATCGGCGACCCAATCACATGGTTAACTTTTTCAAAGGTCTACTTTCCCAACGCCAGCCAGGAATCGGGATCGAAATAGCCCCAGACCGCATCAACATCATTCAGCTTGAAAAGAAAGCTCAGGCATTAAAATTAGGCATCCTAGCCTCAATAGAAGTTCCAGAAGACTATGTACAAGAAGGACAAATAGTCGATCCGCCGGGAATGGCAGAACTAATACGTACCGTCCTCACGGACAACAAAATCAAAGCCAAGCGAGTAGCCACAGCCATTCCAGGCCGCGAAGCAGTCATCCGCCTCATCCCAGTTCCCGCAGAACTCAACGAAGAAGAACTGCGGGATTACATGAACGCAGAAGCAGGACTGTACTTGCCATTTCCTAGAGAAGACGCCGACGTAGACTATCAAAAAATAGGCCTTTTTGTAGATGACGACGGAGTAGAAAAAGTGCAAGTCGTCTTAGTAGCAACCCGCAGAGAAGTTACCGACACATACATCGAAACATTCAAAGAAGCCGGATTGATTATAGACGTATTAGAAGTAACCAGTTTTGCCCTAATCCGCACCCTCAAAGAACAACTGCAACAATTTTCCTCCCAAGAAGCAGCAGTTCTCACCGCCATAGAATTTGACAGCACCGAGTTAGCTATAGTAGTGGACGGCATACCTCAGTTCAACCGTACCATCCCGATCGGCACCTACCAAATCCAGACCGCCCTCAACCAAGCCATGAACCTGCCACCAACCAGAGACACCAGCGAACTGCAAGGCATGACCCTGCCAGTCACAGATACAATGGGCGCATCGGGAGACGCCAATCCGGGAACAAATGCGATGATTAAAGTATTGGGAGAACTAGCAGACGAACTGCGCCGCTCAGTAGACTTTTACCTCAACCAGAGCGAAGAACTCGAAGTAGCGCAACTACTGCTAGCGGGTCCGGGAGCTGCGATCGGCAAACTAGACGAATTTTTTATGCAAAGATTAAGCTTGCCCGCATCTCAAGTCGATCCCATCGAAACCCTAGGAGTCGAAATCAGCCAAGAAATTACCCCAGAACAGCGAGCAGGTTTAGGAGTCGCCCTAGGTTTAGGACTAAGGGAGGTTATGTGACCTAACAGTTTTAGATGAGAGAAAAACCGATTTGAGAATTTGAGGTAAAAACCCCTTCCAAAAGAAGAAGGCAGAAAGCAG
The DNA here is from genome assembly GCF_036705265.1 of Microcoleus sp. B4-C2. NCBI lineage: Bacteria > Bacillati > Cyanobacteriota > Cyanophyceae > Oscillatoriales > Microcoleaceae > Microcoleus > Microcoleus sp. B4-C2. Next base: position 17,427 of record NZ_JAUBUB010000071.1, on the reverse strand, counting down.
AAGGTAGAATATTGGAGGTAGAAGATAGAAGGTAGAAGGTAGAAGGTAAAAGGTAGAATATATCTGAGGTAGAAGCAGCCCCTTCCTTCAGTAAAAGGCAGAAAGTTGTTTCTTTCTTCCCTAAATAAATCCTTCACTTGTACCAGCAATCTTGGGTTCTGTCTAAAATCTAAAATTTCTAATTTAAATCTATAGCAACAGCCAAGACTGTTAGTACCTTCTTAATTGCTGAAACATTAGCGGTAGATCACTTTTTCCTTCTACCTTCTACCTTCTGCCTTCTGCCTTCTACCTTCTACCTTCTACACTGTGCCTTCTACATTGTGCCTTCTACCTTCTACATTGTGCCTTCTGCCTTCTTCCTTCTGCTATAAAATCGAGTGAAGCCATGTACAGCCTAGATATTAATTTTCTCAACGACCGTCCCGACTACAAACCCGTTGCAACCAAAAGCCCAGCTAAAAAAAGTTCCGGTGGAGCCAAAGACCAACTGCCCATATATGGGGCAGTGCTGTTTGCCTTTGGCATCAACGCCGCAGTCATGGGCGCCTGGTGGTGGGCGACTAAGGAAAATACCGACTTGGCCGCACAACAAGCAACCATCGACACAGAACTGGCCCTGTTAAACACTCAAGCCAACACCATCAAAGCCATCAACGCCGAAACCGACCAAGTTACCGCCGAATACAAAGCATTAGCTGGAGTATTCGACCAAATTAAACCTTGGTCGGCGATGCTGCAAGACCTCAGTGCCCGTACTCCGGCCGGAGTGCAAATTGGCAAAATCGAGCAAATCGACCCAAGTCCCTCCCCCGTTGCAGCACCTCCTCCTCCCCCCCCACCAACTCCCGCTGCTTCTCCGGGGGCGAGTCCGTCTCCAGCAGCCAGCCCCGCCCCGGCAGCACCTGCCGTCCCCGTCGTCCCGCAGCAGGCATCAAAAGTGCAAATTTCAGGGATAGCCAGTACCTTTGCTCAAGTTAACGACTTTATGTTGCTAGTCCAGCGCTCTCCCTTCTTCCTTAACACCGATACCAAACTGATAGCGGCCACATTAAAAAACAACCCCGCACAATTACAAGTGCGTAACCAAAACGCAGCACCAGCAGAACTTCCCAAACTGCGACCAGTGGTGGAATATAAAATTGAAACGACGCTCAGCCCGACGGGTGCCTCCGAGTTGCTCCCCGAGCTGCGAAGCAAGCAGGCAGACGGGCTAGCAATACGGATAGAAACACTTCAAGAAAAAGGAGTGCTAGAACCACAAAAACCAGAGGTGAAAAAACCATGACATCAGCAGAGTTTATTCAGAGCGGAAAAGCAGAAGAAACAGGGGGTCAGGAAATATTCGGCATTAAGCTGACACCCCAAGTCCAAGCAATCGGCATCGCGGTTCTCGGGCTCCTGATTGCTGGCGGCCTCGGCTACCAGTTCGTACTTCCCGAATTCCAAAAAAGCGGCGAATTCAAGCAAAAACTTAGCGAAAGCAAGCAAACGCAAGTGCAATTGCAAACTCAAATTCAAAAAAAGGCAGAAGCAGAAGCCAAGCAAGAAGAAGCAAAACAGCGCCGGGCCAACGTCACGGCCATGTTTGCCAGCGACGCCAGCGCCAACACGCTTTTGCTTGACATGACCCAACTCGTTAATAGAATCAACGCCGGCGTGCAAGGAGATGACCTCAAGGCTAAAATTACCAAATTTGAGCCGGATATGCCGCCAGCAACAGCAACCGCCACGCCGGGAGCTCCAGACCCTGATATTCTGGCCGATAGCTCCTTCGGGGCGTCCCTGGCTGGCAAGCTCAGACGCAAAAAATTTAAGGTAGAGTTTGAAGGCACTTTTGATCAAACCCGCAATTTTATGCGTAACTTGGAGTTGATGCAGTCGCTGTTGGTAGTTAGGAATTTGAAATCTGAATTGCTAGCATCAAATCAGCCAATTGAAGTTGATTTTTTGAAAGGGAAAATAGTTCCTGTGGAGCAACCGCCAACTAAAATTAAAACTGCTTTTGACTTGCACGCGCTGCTGCCGCTAAAGCAAGAAGAAAAACCGCCAACTCCGGCTCCGAGTCCTGGTGCTAAGTAGCTATTATTTGGCAGATATTAGCTATTGTTCCCAACTCGCTATTTCACAAGAAGTCAGAAGGCAGAAGTTTGAAATGGAAAGATTGAAGGTAGAAGTCAAAAAAGTATGAAGGTCAGAAAAATATTTTTTAGATGGCAATCAAAAATTGGCTCTAAAATCTAATTTCTTCTAATACCAGTTTCAAAAAGTAATGGAACTGTATAGCAATCCTTGCAGGAGTCGTATTTTTTTTACCCTACCCCAAACCTCCCATTTGTTAGGGGAGGAAGTAAGAAATCCACAAATGATGCGAGGATTGCTGTAGGATAGCTTCTAACCCTTATGTCATCTGTTATTCCCAATCGAAAATTAAACATCGAAAAGGGCATAACTTCTTCCTTTAAAAAGGCTCGAAGCGAGAATATTTTAGTCAGTTTAGCAGCTAGCGACAAAAGACTGCGAACAACAAATAACAAATTGTAGTGGAGGAGAGAACGTGAAACAGCATCTACGGTTAAGTGGAGGACTCTTATGCAGCGTTGCAGGAGTTCTGATCGCCCAAGCCCCAGTCTTGGCATTGCCGACTCAGGTAACAGGAGTGCAAGTAAGTCAAGGTAATAATGGCGTAAATATTGTTCTGGCTACAGAAAAGGGCGATCGCCCGCAAGTTTTCGCCATCAATAACGGCAATACTTACCAAGCCACAATTATCAACACCCAGCTCCGCTTACCACAAGGCAACAGCTTCCGTCAAGATAACCCCGCTCCGGGAATTTCTTCAGTAGAAATCAGCCAGGTAGAGGCTAACAGCATCCGCGTTGTGGTAGCCGGCACCAACGGAGTTCCCAACGGACAAATTGTTCCGGGACAAGGCCAAAGCATCGTCCTCAGCGTTGCCGGAGTAGGTGGCACAGCACAGTCTGCCCAAACTCCACCCCCGCCCCCTCCGGGACTGCCGCTGAGCCAAACAGCTCCCCCGCCGGCTCCCCAAGTCCGCACCTCGCAAAACCCAGGCGTGCTGCTGCCAAATCCCGAAGTTACTGTTACCAGAAACGATCGCCCGCCCCTCCCCAGCGAAATACAATCCCAAAGCAATCAGGCTGCGCCTTTCCAGCCGCGGGCAGTGGCTCCGCCCTTGGGAGATATCGCGGTGTCTAACATCGCCCCCGGCGTGGGAAATATTGAACTGAGTTCGGGAGAACGCATCCCCCGCTTGGTGCTGCGGGATGCCCCAGTCCGGGACGTTTTGGCTCTGCTGGCCCGCGCTGCTGGCTTGAACATTGCTTTTACAGGCGGCGGGGCCCCTGCTCAACCGGGCCAGCCCGCAGTGCCTGGTCAGCCAGGAGTATCGGGGTCAGATGAAGGGCCGAAGATTTCTTTGGACATCGAAAATGAGTCGGTGCAAGATGTCTTTAATTACGTGCTGCGGCTCAGCGGACTGCAAGCTAACCGCCAGGGGCGGACGATTTTTGTAGGGACGAGCTTGCCGATCGATTCACGCAATATTATCATTCGGACTCTGCGGCTCAATCAAGTTCGGTCTACGGATGCAGCTAACTTTTTGAGCGCTCAAGGCGCGGAAACTCAACTGCCGATTACTCGCGTGACTATTCAAAGCGTGGGCCAGGGAAATGCTGCGCGGGATGTGGAAATTCGGGAACCCGACATTAAGGCGATCGGCGCTAGGGAAGGCACGGGGCCGCTGTTGCTGAGGGGACTGTCGGTGCTGGCGGATTCTCGGCTCAATTCCATCACTTTGGTGGGAGACCCGCGCAAAGTGGACATGGCTGTGGCTTTCTTGACACAGCTAGATTTGCGCCGCCGTCAAGTCGCTGTCAACGTCAAGGTGATCGATATCAACTTGTCGGGAAACAACGTCAGTAACACCAGCTTCTCTTTCGGGATTAATGACAGTTTCTTTGTCAATGACGGCGGGGCGGCGATCGTCAATTTTGGCGGCATCAATCCGCCCAATAGCGACGCTGTAACTAGTGGCATAGCTAATCGGCCGATTATTGAGAACCGAGACATTCCCACAGAATTCAGGGACACGCCTTTCTACGATGCGAACGGCCGGCGTATCGTGCCGTTTACAGGTCAAGGTCTTGAAGGCCCCGCCAAAGGTGTGTTCCTCCAGCCGACAGCCCCAGTTACTAATGACCCCAGGCGAGTTGGAATTACAGATTACATTCCTGGATCGACGACAGGCTCAGGAAGTGCAGACTTCGGCCTGTTCCCGCTGTTCCAATATCCAAGACGTTTTCTGTCTAACCTGCAAGCAAGTATTACTAGCCAGAATGCCAAAATCCTGACCGATCCGACTTTAGTTGTCCAAGAAGGGGAAACGGCGAATGTGGATATCACCGAAGAAGTGGTTACTAACATTCGATCGGAATCGCAGACAACAGCAGGTCAAACTACCAGAACGGTGACGGCAGAAAAAGGTCAGGCCGGTTTGCAGTTGGGAGTGGCGATCGATCGCATCGACGATAACGGTTTTGTCTCTCTGCGAGTCAACCCAATCGTCAGTGCGATCGGCCCGGACAGACCCCTGAGCACTGGCGCAGGAGAAAATAACACTATCACCCTGCTGGCTCGGCGCTCTTTGCAGTCGGGGCTAATTCGCCTGCGGGACGGTCAGACTTTGATTTTATCGGGGATTATCCGCGACCAAGACCGGGTTACAGCGAGGAAGATTCCGATTTTAGGAGATTTGCCGATAATTGGTTCGCTGTTCAGGAGCACTGATAAGACCAACCAGCGGGCGGAAGTGATTGTATTGCTGACTCCGCAGATTTTGGATGATAGCGATCGATCGAACTTTGGCTACCAAAACAGCATCAGTCCCGACGCGCGCCAACTGTTGCAGCGCAGTCAGCCAGTCCAGCCGAGACAGTAGGAACGAAGGAAGAAGACATGGGTGTCAACTTTCCACGCTCTTTCCCCTGAGTCCGACAGTCCGACAGGGGTTGAAACCCCTGCCTCAAAGCTAAAGTCCTCTAAAAGATGACTAAAGAACTCATTAGTCCTATGCAAGAGGACCATCAATCACTCTTTCAGTCGTCTTCAGACGACTTCAGCTATGAGACAGGGACTTGAGTCCCTGGCGGGTTTCGGGAGAATGAAACAGTCCTGGCCCACGGGGAAAAGAAAGGGGAAAGAAAGAAGGAAGAAGGAAAAAAGTTTTCCTTTAGCCCTTGACAAATTACATTTTATTCCTTCTATTTCTATTTTTTTGAGATTGCAAATCCACCGAGGCGAGAAATCTTGTCTCCAAGGTGGTATTTTTTTACCTAAATTTTGGGATTAATTACAAAAATTAGCCAGTTCCATATAAATTAAAGGTTCCACCGATCCATAACGGTCGGCAAGACTTTAGAATAATGCAGTGAAAATTAGATGCTGTGGGGTTTTCAGCAGTTAGAAACAAAAATTCCTTTTCTGACCAATTACCCTAGGGTAATTGGTATTCAGCAGGAGTTGTGATTCGGGGAAGCGGACGGGAGCAATCGGGAACCACCCAAACCTCCCAATCCACACCTCAATCCAGTTGATAACTCACAGCTAATAGTTGAACTAACTCTGTTTAACGTAATTTTGCAAATCGAGAAGGACTTCGCAATGAACAAAGGTGAATTGGTTGATGCAGTGGCGGAAAAGGCTAGCGTGACGAAAAAACAGGCAGATGCTGTTTTGAGTGCGGCCCTGGAAGCAATCATGGAAGCTGTCTCCGATGGCGACAAGGTGACGCTGGTCGGTTTTGGCTCGTTTGAGTCGCGGGAACGCAAGGCCCGCGAGGGTCGCAATCCCAAAACTGGAGACAAGATGGAAATCCCGGCAACCAGAGTTCCTGCATTTTCCGCAGGGAAGTTGTTTAAGGACAGAGTTGCACCGCCGAAAAACGCAGAATAGCTGGCAAACTGAGTCTTGATTAGACCTTTACACGGTGGGAATTTAGCTTGGGCAGCCGCACTGGCAGGCTGCCCTGCCTCTGCTATTGTCGATTTTTCTGCGAGTATCAGTCCTTTGGGCCCTCCTGAGTCGGCACTGGCTGCAATTCAAGCTCACTTGAGCAGTCTGACGGCTTACCCAGACCCAGATTATGGGGAGCTCAGGACTGCTTTGGGGGAGGCTTTGAATGTTGACCGGGATTGGATTTTGCCGGGGAATGGTTCGGCGGAATTGTTGACTTGGGCGGCTTGGGATTTGTCGAAGCTGGAGGCGACTTATTTGGTGACTCCGGCTTTTGGCGATTACTCGCGGGCTCTTTCGGCTTTCGGCGCGCAGGTGCTCAAATGCCCTTTGGATCTTAAATCTTGCACCATTGTCAAGAATGGGCAAGATGCCCATTCCACAAGAGAGGAATTTTCTGGTGGAACAGGCATCTTGCCTGTTCCTAAACAAGTAATTGAAAATGGTGCAACATCTGAGTTGGATCTGAAATTGTTGGACGTTGGGGCAGGAAGCCGGTTAGTAACGGATGATTTGTCGGTTTCTAACGGTTCCCTTGTCTCCCCTTCTTTTCGTATCCCAGTTCCTCTTGCTCTCGATGCCCCCTCTCGACGAGGTTTGCTACTGAACAACCCCCACAATCCTACGGGTTTGCTGTTTGCTAGGGAGGCGATTTTGCCTTATGTGAAGCAGTTAGGTATGGTGGTGGTGGATGAGGCCTTTATGGACTTTCTACCGCCTTCTGAGCAGGAAACTTTGATCGATGCTGTTGAGGAGTTTCCGAATTTGGTGATTTTACGATCGCTCACTAAATTCTATTCTCTGCCGGGACTGCGGTTGGGCTGCGCGATCGCCCATCCCGATATTCTGCGCCGCTGGCAGTTACTGCGCGATCCTTGGCCTGTGAATGCTTTGGCTGCTGCTGCTGCTGCTGCTGTGGTTCGAGATGCGGCTTTTGAGCAGCAAACTTGGGATTGGCTGCCTGTTGCTCGCCGAGAGCTATTTGAGGGTTTGGCTAATTTGCCGGGTTTGCAGCCAATTGCCGGGGCGGCTAATTTCTTGTTGGTTGAGTCGTCGATGTCGGTTTCTTCGATTCAAAAAAGTCTGTTGGAACGACACCGGATTTTGATTCGGGATTGTTTGAGTTTTCCTGAGTTGGGCGATCGGTTTTTTCGGGTGGCTGTGCGCTCAAGGGCGGACAATCTGCGGTTGATTGCTGGACTTAAAGAAGTCATTAGTCAGTAGTGAGTTGTCAGTTGTCCGTTGATAAACCGATTTTATTGGTCGTTCGAGCGCACCTACCCAAGAAACCCGGTTTCTCTGATAAATCTTGGATTTTGCAGCGAAGTATCTAGGCAGAAACCGGGTTTCTGACCCCGCGCGCCGATCGCCCTAAACTACTAACTAATGACTACTGACTAATGACTAATGACTACTGACAATTCCCGCATCCAGGATACCCGCCACGTGATTCATCCGTCCCGAAATAAAAAACCTGTATCAGATGAAACTTGCCGAACGTATTTATCCGTGGTCAATGCTTCAATTCTAAAATCTAAAATCTAAAATCTAAAATCTAAAATCGATTGACTTCTTTATTTATGCTTGACTATGATTTAGTGATTATTGGTGGAACTCCGGCCGGACGTTATGCTGCTTTGACTGCAACTAATTTCCCGGCCCGCGTTGCTTTGGTGGAACCGCTAAGTAATTCCCAAGATTTGCCGAGTGGGGGGAAAGAGTCGATCGACCTTGGTTTGAGATACAGCCAAACTTTGAGGGAGGCTGCTCGTTTTGCTCAGCAGATCAGCCGCCAGCAGTTGGGAGTTCGCTGGGAAGTCGCGAATTCCTCTATGCCACTCAAATTGCGCTTTGACGGGGTTCTAAAGTGGGCAGATGATGTTGTTTCTAATTTGTCAGAAATTGATTCTCTCGGCCTTTTGGCTACTCGCGGGGTTGATGTTATTTTTGGCAACGGCGAGTTTGTTGCGAAACCGGATTTGGCTTTTGTTGTGGGCGGGCGAAAATTGCGATCGCTCTGTTATTTGCTAGCTTGTCCAACTCTGCCGGCGATTCCCAATATTGAAGGACTTTCGTCTGCTGGCTTTTTTACTTCGGAAACTGTTGGGGAATTAGCAAAACTTCCCCAGTTGCCTAAAAGTTTGGCTGTAATCGGCGCAGATCCCAGCGGTGTCGAAGTGGCTCAAACTTTTGCTCGCTTGGGGGTTGCTGTCACTTTGGTGGTGAAAAGTTCGCACATTTTGGCTAAAGAAGACCGGGAGGCTGCTGGTTTGGTGCAAGCTGGAATGGAAGCTGAGGGAGTGCGGATTCTGACTGCTACTGAGGTGACTCAAGCTAGGGTGATTGATGGTAAAAAGTGGATTCAAGCTGGGCCAAGGGCGATCGAAGCTGAGGAGATTTTTCTGGCTGCGGGTAGAGGACACAATTTTTCTTCGTTAAATCTCGAAGCGGCTAAGGTTAAATTCAGCGATCGGGGGGTGATTTTAAATGAAAAGCTGCAAACAACTAATCACCGAATTTACGCGATCGGCGATGTTGCTGGGGGTTATCCGTTCCCTCACATCGCTAATTACGAAGCTGCAGTTGCTGTGAAAAATGCTTTGTTTTTGCCGCTGTTTCAAATAGATTATCGCGGGATTCCTTGGGCGATTTTTTCTGACCCGCAATTGGCGAGGGTTGGCTTGACTGAAGCGCAAGCAAGGCGTCGTTTTGGAGACGATCTGATTGTTTGTCGGGAATATTTCAAGAATGTTGAAAGAGCTCAAATGTCCGGGGATACAACTGGTTTTTGTAAGATTGTCGGGCGTCGCAACGGGGAGATTTTGGGAGCGAGCATTGTGGGGCCGCAAGCTGCTGAGTTGATTCACGCGATCGCTTTGGCTGTGCGTCACGGGATGAAGGTTGAGGCGATCGCCCAACTTCCTTATATTTGGTCTAGTTTTTCGGAAATTAGCGGTCAAACTGCTGCTGTTTGGGAGTCGCAGCGCTTGGGCAGAAATACTTTTTCGCGGAATTTATGGGAGAATTTGTTTCACTGGCGCAGGTATTGGAATCAGTAAAGAAATCCAATGTTTGTAGTAGGATTTTTTGAAATTTATATGCTTAGCGCACAATTAAAAAGTAATTTGCTAATCAACTCACTCTGCCCTAAAATTGTGTGTCAATAAATAATATAACAAGGTGTTGACCGTTGCTCCCAGGTCGAGGGAAATATGTAATTTAAATGTACCACAACTTAACTAATAACTGATGACTACTCACTGAGAACTAATGACTGCTAACTAATTATTGCGGGCGAGAGTGCAATGCTGGATTTGACGATCGCCGGTACAATGCGATCGCAGGCCATTCTCGCCCCAGAAAGGTTTCTGGCGACTGGCCCCACTTGCAGCGCCGCTAAACCACCAGTCAAAAATAATTCGCATCCGGGCCAACGTAGGTGTTTGTCTAAGACTGGCAAACCTTTAACTATTTCAATGGGATGCGTTTCTAGCATTTCTTTGAACATTGGTTCGGCTGCAATGTCTAGTTTGGTGCCGGTTGCTAGCCAAATTCGATCGACAAATAACGTCTCCCCACCGCTGCAATCAACAGTCCATCTGTTATTTTCCCACCGAACGCCAATAACTTCGCACTGTTCGTGAAATGTCAGTTGTTCGCTGTGGGAGAGCCTCCGCAACTGTGTCATAATTTCCGGTGTCATCGAGCCACCGTTGCGGGCTTGTTGAATGGTTTCCCAACGCGAATGGCAATCTGGTTCGGCGGCGAATCCTTTGAGGTATTTTGGCCCCAACCAACCGGGTTCGGCATCAAATAGTTTTTCTTGGAAATAGCGCCTAGTCATTAACAGGACTTTGGCTCCTCTGGCAATTGCTCCTACTGCTAAATGTCCGCTGGTTAGTCCGCCGCCGACAATTAATATTTGTTCTCCGTGCAATTGCAAATTTCGCAAATCTACTTGATGGGAGTGGCGAATTCTTTCGGGGGGATGCTGTGTTTGAATTTGATTTGCCCACGCTGGTAAATGCGGTTTTCCACTGCCGGCGGCGACGATTACTCGGCGGGCGATCGCACTTTTTCCGTCTTCAAACCACAGGTGGAAACGGCCGGATTTCGGCTGAATGCGGGTTACTTTTGCTTTGATAACTCGATCGCCCAATTGCCACCGTTTAATTGTGTCGCCGCAAAATTCCTCAAATAACCGACTTCCGGGCAAATCGTAGGGGGGAAACAATTCCGAGGAGCGATTTTCGGCAAACCTCCGCAATTCGTAAGGGTTGGGATCGGGGTGGTGCACTGCGGGCGATCGTAAATGCCCAATTTCTAAAGCTGCAAATTGCCTCCGCCACTGAGTCAGCCATTCGCCGCTCGGATCGAATGCTAAAATTTTATCCCGGAGGCTCTTGCGTTTTTTTAATATGTGTGCAGTAAGAGTCAGGGCGTGGGGCCCAGCGCCGATTAAAGCTAAATCAATTTGGGGCGGCGTGGCTTCTGAGTTCGCTTGCATGAGAATTGCCGATTTGCGAATGATAACAATTCTCATTATTATAGGTCGATCGAGCCTCAAGTTTACGTCTTTCGAGAACCAGCAGGATTTCTGTTCCGCAAAAAGAGACAGGATGATACGCAAAAGCTCAGAAACCCTCTTGATGAGAGGTTTCTGCCCCGACAGGGACGCACTACGACGCTCAGAAACCGGGTTTTTTAGCTCACCGAAATGAAAACCGCGATCGGAAAGTTTCCGGGCAATCGTCCGTTGGCGTAACGATATAAGTAAAAAACTTGTAAAAAAAACTTAGCTGACAGCCTGTGGCGCTGTCTCAATTGCCAAAGCCCGCTTTCGATCGCTAACGAACCCTCATCTCTGATTGCAGTGCCTGATTGACTGAGGCTAGTTTCATTGTCCGCTTCTGAACTTTGGCATTTAATGCCTGATTCACTTCTCAGAGGAGGCAACTTGTTGTGGCATCTGGGCACATAATTCAGCTTGCGATCGGGCGAATCCCAACTGATCCGCAATCTGGCGAACAAACTCGATTTTCTCTGCTTCCGGCTTTAAATCCAGGCCCTGCCGCATTCTACTCATGAGATTAAACTATGATCTAAACTAGATATTAGATGCTTGAAGCCGTTTTCCTTCAAGTATCGGTTTCAAAAATACTCTTAAGTACCTGATTAACGTCTTAAGTTCCTCTTCCATGAACTGCGATCGTTCAATCAGCCTTAGCTAAGTCATTTTCTACTTAGTCTCAACTCAAGTATTAACAGCTCTTACATAAAATATTAAGTCGGGTTTTTAAAATCCCTCTGTGATAATTTGAACTCCCCAATATGTTAAGAAAAATGTAATTAAGGAATAGCAAGGCAGATAGAGGGACAATAGTAGATATCAACTATAAGAAGTTTTAGAGTTGACAGAAGCAGTAGGAATACGTAGATATGGCTAGCATAAAAAATCTTTTTCTAGGATATCACATTAACGAGCAAATATACGCAGGCACTCGAACTCTAGTGTATCGCGGCTGTCGGTGTTCAAATGGGCAGCCCGTAGTGATCAAGCTGCTGCGAAATGACTTTCCCCGCTTCAACGAACTGGTTCACTTCCGCAACCAATATGTCATTGCTAAAAACTTAGAGATCCCCGGCAGTGTCAAGGCATACAGCCTGGAGACTTACCATAACCACTATGCTCTGGTGATGGAAGACTTTGGCGGAATTTCCTTATGTAGCTACCTGACTAATCTAGCATCCGAGAGCAACGAACCCCTAGAAGGCTTGCCCGTGAGCGAGTTTCTTCCCATTGCCATTCAAATTGCCAACTCGCTCGACGGACTATATCGCCACCACGTCATCCATAAAGACCTCAAACCTGCCAACATTCTCATTAACCCCAGCAGCAAACAAGTCAAGCTGATTGACTTCAGCATCGCTTCCCTGCTACCGCGCGAAACCCAAGAAATTCAAAATCCCAACGTGCTTGAAGGCACCTTACCTTACATATCTCCCGAACAAACTGGGCGGATGAACCGAGGCATTGATTACCGCACAGATTTCTACTCGCTGGGAGTCACATTCTACGAATTACTAACAGGAAAGTTACCATTCCAAACAGACGATCCAATGGATTTGGTACACTGCCACCTCGCCAAACAACCCCTCCCAGCCTCAAGTTTAAACCAGAGCGTTCCATTGGTGCTGTCGGAGATTGTCAGCAAACTGATGGCGAAGAATGCTGAAGCTCGCTATCAAAGCGCCCTAGGACTCAAGTTTGATTTGGAAATTTGTTTATTCCAGTGGAAAGAGACAGGGAGGTTAACTAACTTTAAAATAGGGGAGCGAGATTTGTGCGATCGCTTCATCATCCCAGAAAAATTATATGGTAGAGAAACCGAAGTATTCTCCCTGCTATCGGCCTTCGAGCGCGTGAGTGCCGGCAGCACCGAAATGATGCTCGTTGCCGGTTTCTCCGGCATTGGTAAAACCGCTGTTGTCAACGAAGTTCACAAACCAATTGTGAGACAGCGTGGCTACTTCATCAAAGGCAAATTCGACCAATTTGCGCGCAGCCAGCCCTTCTCAGCTTTTGTACAAGCTTTTCGCGATTTAATGGGACAATTGCTCTCGGAAAGCGATGCTAAAGTTGAGGAGTGGAAGACTCAAATCCTGGCAGCATTGGGCGAAAATGCTCAGGTAATCGTTGAGGTAATTCCCGAACTAGAGCGGATTATTGGCTCGCCACCCCCGGCACCAGAACTCGTCGCCAGTGCTGCCCAAAATCGCTTCAATCGGTTATTCGAGAACTTCATCTCTATCTTCGCCACTAAAGAACATCCCCTCGTTATTTTCTTAGACGACTTGCAATGGGTAGACTCAGCCTCATTGAAGTTGATTCAACTCCTGACGAGCGATCGCGATCGGCGCTATCTCTTTTTAATTGGAGCGTATCGAGATAACGAAGTTTTTCCTGCACACCCTTTGATGGTAACATTAGCCGACATTCAAACAACCGGAGCTACGGTAAACACCATTACTCTAGATCCGCTTGAGCACTTCCATTTGAATTGTCTGATTGCCGATACCTTAGCTTGTTCTACAGCGTTGGCTCAGCCTTTGACAGAACTCGTTTATCAGAAAACCAAAGGCAATCCATTTTTTAGCACACAATTCCTCAAATCTTTGCATGAAGATGGGATAATTGAATTTAATTTTGCAGCTCGGTATTGGCAGTGCGATATTGCTAGAGTCCGAACCTTGGCTCTAACGGATGATGTACTAGAATTCATGGCACTTCAGTTGCGAAAGCTGCCAGCCCGGACACAGGAAGTGTTAAAGTTAGCTGCTTGTATTGGCAATCAGTTCGATTTGGCTACGTTAGCAATTGTTGATGAAAATTCACCAACAGAAACAGCAACAGCTTTGTGGAAAGCATTGCAAGAAGGGTTGATTTTACCAGTTAGCGATGTTTATAAATTTTATCAAGAATGTGGTAACAGTTTATCAAAATCAATCACTGGAGAAGAATCTGAGCAATTACCAGTTAACAATGACCAATTAGTTAAATACAAATTTTTCCACGATCGCGTCCAACAAGCAGCCTATTCCCTCATTCCTGAAGACCAAAAGCGCTCTACTCACTTAAAAATCGGTCAACTGCTGTTAAAGAATACGCCCGAAGCCGATCGAGAAGAAAAAATGTTTGATATTGTCAACCACTTGAATATGGGAGTAAATCTAATTACCCACGAGCTAGATAGGGGTCAATTAGCACGGTTAAATCTGGTTGCCGGAAAGAAAGCTAAAGCTGCTACTGCCTATGCTGCTGCGGTTGAATATTTAAATATTGGCACAGAATTACTGGCAGTAAATAGTTGGGAGAATCAATACGAACTAACATTAGCGCTGCATACCGAAGCAGCAGAAGCGGCATATCTAAGCGGTGACTTTGACCGGATGGAGACATTAGCATCAGTCGTGGAAAGCTGCGCCAAAACGCTATTGGAAAAAGTGAAGGTATATGAAGTACAGATACAAGCTTATATGGCGCAATATAAGCTACAGGAAGCGCTGAATACAGGGTTGCCAGTCTTAAAGCAGTTGGGGGTAGAGTTTCCCTCCGAGCCAAATTTATCTGATATTGGACAGGCACTAGGAGAAACCGCGTCAATTTTGAGCGGAAAGGGAACTGAGGACTTAATCGATCTCCCTCTGATGACAGATCCTCAACAACTAGCAACTATAACGATTCTGTCAAGCCTATTTTCTCCTGCCTACGTAGCGCTGCCGCCACTCGCGCCTTTGGTAATTTGCAAACAGGTCAACTTATCTGTCCAATATGGCAATGCTTCTTTGTCTCCCTATGCTTTTGCCATATATAGTTTTCTTCTCTGTGGCATGGGAGATATTGAGCGGGGCTATCAATTAGGCGAACTTGCTTTACGTCTAGTGTCAAAATTAAATGCCACAGAAATCCAAGCGAAGACATCCGCAATGGTGCATTCTGGTATTCAACCTTGGAAAGAACACCTCAGAAACACCTTAGAACCTTTGCTGTCAGATTATTTTTGTGGGCTGGAAACTGGAGAGTTAGAATTTGCTGGCTATGCTATCTATGAATACAGTTATTATTCGTATTTTATTGGCAAGCAACTAACGCAACTCGAACGAGAGATAGCAAGCTACGCAGATGCCGTTAGTAAAATTCACCAGGAAGCAGCACTTTCTTATCTAAAAATTTGTTGGCAAGCCGTTTTGAACTTGATAGGAAGAGCGCAAGACCCATGCCATTTAAAGGGAGAAGCCTACGACGAAGAGACAATGTTGCAACTGTATCATCGAACCAATAACTACCTGGGAATTCATTACTTATACTTGCACAAACTTGTGCTTTCTTATCTGTTTGAAAATTACCCGGCAGCCTTTAAAAATATCGCTGAAATAGAAAGTTATTTGAGCGCAGCTTCAGGGCAGATAACTGTTGCCATCTTCTATTTCTACGATTCTCTAGTGAGGTTGGCGGTGTATTCTGATACTCCAGAGTCTGAGCAACAGGAAGTTCTTGACAGAGTACAAGCTAATCAAGAAAAAATCCAGAAATGGGCGCATCATGCCCCCATGAATCATCTGCATAAATTCTATCTAGTAGAGGCAGAACGGCATCGGGTTTTAAACCAAAAAATAGAAGCGCTTGAGATGTACGACAAGGCGATCGCCCTCGCCAAAGAAAACGAATACCTCAACGAGGAAGCTCTAGCTCACGAACTCGCTGCTAAATTCTATTTAGAATGGGGTAAAGAAAAACTGGCAAAACCTTATTTAATTGATGCTTACTATGCTTACGCTCGTTGGGGAGCAAAAGTAAAGATTGACCATTTAGAACAGCGTTATCCCCAATTGCTTGCTGTGATCCTGCAACAGGAGCGAACTCGCCAGAATCCGAGCGCAACAATTCACACATCGACCCATAGTGAATCATCCCTATCTAACACGAATAGAACAATTATCGGTAGCACCAGCAGTTGGGGCTTAGTAGATTTGCCGACAGTAATCAAAGCTTCTCAAGCTCTATCGAGCGAAATTAAACTCGATCAATTGCTCACTACCCTCATGCAAGTGGTGGTAAAGAATGCCGGAGCACAAACCGGAGCATTAATTTTGAATGAAGAGGGAAACTGGAGGATAAACGTCCACTGCACAAACCGCCAAGAGTGCCTTCTGCAATCAATTCCGGTTGAGGAGAGCGAAGTAATTCCTCTCACCCTAATCAACTACGTCAAACGTACAAAAGAAACCCTTATTTTTGATGATGCTAGCAATCAACCAAGATTTGCATCTGACCCCTACATAATCCACCACCAACCTCAGAGCGTGCTTTGCACTCCGATCAGCGAGCGAGGGAAAATGATGGGGATTTTGTATTTGGAAAATAATTTAGCGACTGGGGTATTCACGGGCGATCGCGTCGCCATCCTCAACATCCTGTGCTCCCAAGCAGCAATTTCCTTACAAAACGCCAGACTGTATCAACAATCCCAGGAATATGCCCAAAAACTAGAACAGTCTATCCACGATCTCAAACAGATGCAGTTGCAATTGGTGCAGGGTGAAAAGATGTCTGCTTTGGGAAATTTAGTCGCAGGGGTAGCCCACGAAATTAACAATCCCGTAGGCTTTATCGCGGGAAATTTGCAACCGGCTATAGAATATGTGGGGGATTTATTCAATTTGATTGATTTGTATCAAGAAAAATTTCCTAATCCGGGAGGAGAAATTGAAGCAGAAATTGAAGATATGGACTTGGAGTATTTGCGAGAAGATTTGCCCAAATTGATTGGTTCAATGAAGGAGGGAGTCGATCGCATCCGCAATATCAGTACGAGTTTGAGAACGTTTTCCAGGGCAGATAGCGATCGACCAGTTGCTTTCAATATTCACGATGGACTTGAAAGCACTCTGCTAATTCTCAAGCACCGTTTAAAAGCCAGCGAGTTCCGCCCTGCCATTGAAATTGTGAAAGAGTATGGTAACTTGCCCCTAGTGAAATGCTTTCCTGGACAGTTAAACCAGGTATTTATGAATGTGCTGGCTAATGCCATTGACGCTCTGGAGGAGTCAAATAAGGGGCGCTGTTTTAGTGAAATTAAAGCCCTACCTAATCAAATCACGGTTCAAACTGCTCTGAGCGAAGACAACAATCAGGTTGTGATTCGGATTAAGGATAATGGAGTGGGGATGTCGCCCGAAGTCAAGGAAAACATCTTTAACCACTTATTTACAACCAAGCCTGTGGGTCAAGGAACCGGATTAGGATTGTCGATCGCCCACCAAATTGTTGTGGAAAAACATGGAGGTACATTAGTGGTGAATTCTTCTTTAGACCAGGGTTCGGAGTTTGTGATTTCTATTCCGGTGTGAGCCTTTTGTAGTAAGGCTTGAGGGCAATTAGCAGACCCTCGAAATGACAAGCCACGTTGTTAGAATAAACAGGAAACTGGGCACGGGGAACGAGCAACAGGCTAGGGGTTGTCGTGCTAGAAACTGGCGACTACGGACTTGGAAAACAAAGAATCGAGGCTAATTTTCCCATCATCAGCCCGCACCTTATTCGTGATTGAGACAGCGGTTTCCAACCGCCCGCTTTACCAACACTCTCCCCTTTTTTTGTGCCCGTTTTGAGTCAAGAGTTCCCTTGAGATTTTAAGCCTCTACCTTGCCGAAATGAAAGCAGCTATCATGCTACTCAGATTGTGGAGGTGAACTAACCTGACGGTCAACTGGGTACAGTTAGACCGCAGGCTTCTTTTTCCTTTTTTTCAAAGGCTTTTTTGAGTGACGGAGTTCCCCCGCCACTTTCATAACTCAGACCAATCTTTCTGACGAGTTTAGCTGAATTTTCGT
>NZ_JAUBUB010000070.1:0-34901 GCF_036705265.1 Microcoleus sp. B4-C2 | reverse complement strand
CAACTTTTGGGCTAGCTTTACTGTTTCTTTTATTCATAACCGGCGTGCGACGCCGGTGGAACGCTCTAAAGAGGACTGAAAATGGTGTTTTTTTAACGGTAATTCAGTCGGTTTTAACCGACTTTAGCTATTAGACAGGGAATTCATTCCCTGGCGGACTGTGCAACTTTATGCAGATAATCTGTCTGCTTCTATTACAAACAATTGCTGATCCTGCAATCGGATTTTTCCATCTTTCACGGCAGCCTTAACCAACTCGCTAAAGCGTGAAAATGTTTTTCCCTGATGTTGGCAGACAAAAGTTACTCCCTGATACTTGGGAAAAAGCTGCAACATTAGGTTGTTAATAAAACCTAATCCTGTACCCTTCCCTTTGCTTAATGCTGTTTTGATAGCTTCGATCAAATACTCAACAGCCTCATTGTAAGTGAGATGACACTGAACATTTTCTATTTGCTGCTGAGTTTTGGCTACTATCAAGCTAGGCAATTCATCAAGAAAGTGAAAATCACTACCTACAAGTTCTTTCAGCTTTTGTTTAACATTACCTCGCTGAGCAAAGACTATAACTTTTTTGCCACGATCTTTTAAATTGCGAACCAAGTTTACAAAGTCCCCATCTCCTGATACAAGGATAACTGTATCGGGAGGCCGATGGCTGTAAATATCATTAAGACAGTGAACCATCAATTGATTATCAGCACTATTTTTTAGAGGACAGGGAACATCGATACATTTAAAACCAAGGCTTTGCAGCTTGTTTTTTGCAGAGACTTGATCGGGACAGAGTGAATTGTAGTAGACTTTTGCCTCAATCAAGATCCCCTCAACTTTGGCAAATTCTAGCAATTGACTACCTAGATGTTTAATTGAGTTTGCGTTCTGAAGATCGATGTAAATAGAAACTAAAGCCTGCAACTGCTCCTTCATTTGATTATGTCCTACAAAGAGGTTGACTGGACAGCCTCGACATATCGCGCATCTAGTATTAATGGAACGTTGCCTGTGGGTTTGCTCAAAAATGAACATCTCGGCAAAGGACAATCTGTTACCACAAAACACTGTAATTTTGTTGGGATTTGATTAGCGTCTTAGCTACAGGGTTTACAGAACTGGAACGAGCTTTGTAGCAGCCCGCTGAAGGGAAATGTAACTCAATAATGTTTTGATTTTCTCAAGCTTGTATGAACTTGTTAAAACGACATTAGACGTACTTTCCGCTCAACGGGGTGCTAGAAACTTGCCCCAGTTTTATAAACCGTGTAGCTAAGACGACTCAATCAACATTCCTTCATTTTGAATGCGATATTTTGTTTTAGCTCTGCTTTTAGGCTAGCGTTCTAATTATTGGATGTCAAGTATTAACTCAAAATAATTTGTTTACATCCTTAGACATCTCACCAAGGTTTTCGCCAAGCTGACACCGATCGACCTTCCCCCCGCGAGCCCCTCTCCCTGCGGGCCCATCCCGCTGATCTCCGGCATTTGAACAGTAAATGTAAAAATATGTTGCAAACTTTATACTGCTGTGTTAAGTTTAGTTACATAAGGTTGAAATTAAACGAGGTTTATGGTCGTGGAAAACAAAGACGCAAAAGTTGGCTTCACTGAGTTTGCTGAAACCTGGAACGGCCGTTTGGCAATGTTGGGCTTCGTTATCGGCCTCGCTACCGAATACATCACCGGTCAAGGCATTCTCTCTCAAATCGGTTTGATGTAATCAGCTTAACTGCATACAATAGCTGAAATTCAGTCGGGCGATCGACCCCATCACAAGTGCACTCATCCCCCCCCCGCTAATAAGTCCCCTTGACTTCACGCGGAAGGGGATGAGTGCATTTTTTATCCAAAAATCCCACTGAGGGCACAAACAAAAATCTTTTCAGTCTCAATATTTATCGCGAGACTAACTCCAGGAAACTAAGCAATTTCTACAGAATCAAAAATCCTCAATTTAGGAGTCAAAGTCGCAACCTTCACCAAACCGTCGCGTTTGTGATTCCCCACGCTGTTACGTGAAATCATCTCCGACAGATCCGGCATTTCCTGCCAGCACTGCGAGCAGAACCAATAAAGGCGATTGTGGCGAGCGTGGCGGAGCAATTTAGAGGAGCAACAAGGGCAACTATTCATGATATTTTAAACCTTTTTTGAAGATATGGAGCGATAACCCAATCATTAGAGAGATTCACGAAAGCCTGCACATCTCAATTCCAGGCACAAAAATAAAAAATTTCTTTCACTCACAGCTTTGGGCGTCGCGCAAGTAGCACTTTTGGAGGCCCAAGAGTAACACCACAATCAAAAGCTGAACGCTCCAAGGAGCCCAAGAGAAACCCCAAATAAAACAACCCAGCCCGGCCCAAGCCACAAGAACAAAAATATCTTGAGAGGTTTGCCAGTAAATCCAGACTGCTGCCAGAGAAACTATTAGTAGCAAAATGTAAGCTGAGGGCATAATCGTCTTCTCCCAATGTGTCTGCCAACAGTCAGGAG
Source organism: Microcoleus sp. B4-C2 (assembly GCF_036705265.1). Classification (NCBI taxonomy): domain Bacteria; kingdom Bacillati; phylum Cyanobacteriota; class Cyanophyceae; order Oscillatoriales; family Microcoleaceae; genus Microcoleus; species Microcoleus sp. B4-C2. The sequence goes on along the minus strand of NZ_JAUBUB010000070.1, from coordinate 32,405 downwards.
CGATCCCTGACGTTCTGCTTAAACATAAAACTAAAACCTGAAGAACTTATGAAGACGAGGGAGTTGTTACAAAAAGTAAAATAATCCTGCCAGCTTATATTTTGCGGATAAATCAGTAGGAATACTGAGTTCATGGCTGAGGCCGAATTCGGTTAAATGGACGCACTACCAATAGGGATTTAGGCATCCCTAATTGGTATCAATTTCCCCCCAATACCGATAGGGTGGAAACTGATACCGGACTGAGGTTTTGAGTCTTAAGCTGACCAGACCAAAGGTGCGGGGTCTAAATTGCTACATATATCCTGCCCGATCGCCCCGATTGGATCTAAGGAACCATACCAAAAAACCAAGTTTTTTTAACTCTCTTTGCCTGCAAAACTACTGCTTGAAAAGCTGCACAATTCAAGGCGGGCGATCGATCTATTCTTGCTTCCAGCCCAAAGCCTCAGCGACCTGAGCCGCCAAAAACATCGGTTCAAAAGGCTTAGCAATCACGCTCACCACCCCCAAATCAGCGAACATCCGCCTGTCCCCAGCCAGAGCCTTAGCTGTCAATAAAATTACCGGAATGTGCTGCGTAGCCTTATTAGCTTGTAACTGTATAAAAGTAGTAGGCCCGTCTTGGTCGGGCATCATCACGTCCAATAGAATCGCATCAGGCTGTTCGGCAAGAGCCTTAGCAACACCCTCGCGGCCAGAACTCGCTGTCAGGACTTCCCAGCCCCCCACCAGCTCAAGACTGACTTGAGCTACTTCCCGAATATCTTCCGCATCGTCAATAACCAAGATGCGCTTGGCATTCAAAATTAACATTTTTTTATGAATGAGAACTGATCATAGATTAGAGGTTAAATGTGAATATTTTGTAAAGCAAATTATCTTACCCAATCGGACTTTACAGTAAAATTTCAAAACTGTATAGCAAATGTTGAAGGAACAAGGAACAAGGAACAAGGAAGTTACCATTGAGCGGCAGGGTTTCACCTAAGAACATCCTAAGCGTCTGGCGCGGTTGCTGTACAATATCCCACCCAAAAAAAGCCGCTTTTCGACCTCAAATTGTGCTTTTTGCCCGCAGTCCCCAAACTTCTGAAAAGGCTGAGATTGTTTGATCGAGTCATCGACAAACAATCTGCACAAAATCATTAACTTTGGGTACACCTGCGTAAAAATTAACTTTCAGTTGCCAGCCCCACCCGCAAGAAGTGGCAGACTTAAGAAAAAAGTGCTTCCCTCCCCCACAACGCTCTCCACCCACATCCGCCCCCCGTGCTGCTCCACGATACTGCGACAAATAGCCAGCCCCAAACCAGTACCTCCTTTCTGGCGAGAATCAGAAGCATCAACTTGTTGAAAGCGTTCAAAGACCATCTCCAGTTTGTCTGGCGGAATACCCCGCCCTTGGTCTTTCACAGCAATCACGATGTACCACGAGTTCGGAACTGGCAAATGCGGAGGCGCGGCGGCAGGCTCAGGAGACAACAAAGACGGAGACGACACCGACTTGTGCGCTGCTTTTTCTGCCAAATCCAGATTGTGGGTCAACTCCCCGCTCAGCCAAACCGTAGCGCCGGAGGGAGAAAATTTAATAGCATTACTGAGTAAATTTGTCAAGGCTTGAATTAGCCGATCGGGAACAGCTTGCAATTGCGCCCCCACAGGCTTCACCGACAGAGTAACTCCCGCCTGCTGAGCCATTCCCTGCATCTCGTCAGCCGCCTGCAACATCAGCTCAGCCACATTGCAAGTTTGTTTGATGGCAGTGCTGTAACTCGACTCCATCCGCTCTAAATCTAGGATGTCGTTGACCAAGCGCACCAAACGGTCAGTGTTACTGACAGCAATCTCCAGCATCCGCTTAGCTTTCTGGGGGTAAGCGTCCAGCAGGCCGCTGTTGAGGAGGCCGAGGGCGCCGTGAATCGAGGTCATCGGCGTCCGCAGTTCGTGGCTGACAACAGAGATGAATTCATCTTTCATGCGCTCGACGGCAAGCTGCTCCGTAATATCTTTAAAAGTCACCACAGCTCCAATAATTTCGCCTTGTTCTCGCATCGGAGCGACAACGTACTCAACCGGAAAACTGCTGCCGTCTCGCCGCCAAAAAATCTCATCGGTGACGCGCCGCGCCTCTCCGTCTTCCAAGGTGGCTAAAATTTGAGAACTTACCCGGTTCGGCAGCAGTTTGCCCGCCTGCTGTGCGGCGCAGTGGGGGACAAGTTCAGAGCCTGAATTCATGTCTGTTGCAGGTGACAGTTGCTCGATCGCCCTTGAGCATTCTTGCTGTGAACGGTGTAAGCTTTCATAGAGTGGTCGATCGATCAATTGCTTCGATTCGCACCCAGCCATTCTCACCGCCGCAGGATTGACAAAAGTTACTTTTCCCTGTTTGTTCAACCCGCAAATTCCTTCTCCCGCGGAGAACAAAATCATTTCTGTTTGGTGGCGGAGTTGTTCAAAGGCTTTTTCGACTCGCTTGCTGTCGCTGATGTCGCGAGAGATTGTCGAAACGCCCGTTACCGCTCCAGTCGCGTCTTTAATCGGAGAAATCGTGAGGGAGACATCTATCTGTTGGCCATCTTTCCGCAAGTGTACGGTTTCATAATGGTCGATGGTGGCTCCAGCTCTAATATTTTCCAATATTTGAGGCATTTCCTTGGGGCGTTCGGGTATGGCTAGAATCTCTATAGACTTCCCCTTGATTTCCGCCGCACAGTAGCCATAAATCTTCTCTGCTCCTGTGTTCCAGCTCTGAATTGTCCCGGTGAGGGTTTTGCTGACTATACCGTCATCGGAAGACTCGACAATCGACGCCAAGCGCACGAGTTCGTCTCTAGCTTGCTTGTATTCGGTGATGTCGCGGCCCAAAATCACGATACTTTTGCGTCTGCCGTCGGGGTGAAATACGGGTACTTTAATCACGTCGTAGATTTTCACAGTACCGTCCGATCGGGGAATCATTTCTTCCCCCCTAGAAAGCTTACCTTTTTCCCACGCTTCTCGATCGCTCACCTCGCACGCCTGTAACGCCTCGCGGTAAAAACTGCTGAGTTCTCCTAGCTGAGAATCTTTAAGGCCACGGTAGTCTATTTTTTCTAGCTCGAACACTTCCAATATCGCTTGATTTGCCTCCTGCCACCTGCCCTCGCCATCTTTGAAGCAGACAATATCTGGCATGGCATTCATCAGCAAGTTGAGATAGGAGTTTTCTCGCAGTGCAGTTTCTACCTCGGCCCGCTTGGCGATTTCCCGTTGCAGGTTTTCGTTTGCCGTTTGCAGCGAGTCCTTTAACAAACTTTCTGTAAAAGTCCGTTCTTTAATTATTTCCTGAAGTCTGTGGATTTCTAGCGACTGCCGCCTGCGGGCCAACAAATTCTCTACCCGCCAATGCAGTTGGGCGAGTTCGACGGGACTTACTATCAAATCGTCTATTCTGCGTTCGAGTTGTTTGGGCTGCTGCGAAAATGGCTGCTCAGAAAGAGCAGGCGTTTGGGATTGACTAACCAGCAAGAACGGTAAAAATATCGGTTCGGCGGCAGTTTTTAATGATTCTACCAGCGGCCCGATGCGATCGAAATTTGCCTCGTCGAGAATGCACAAGTCAAAAGCGATTTGGGGAATGGGAAATTCGGAGTTGGGATTTAAAGCGCGATCGAGTACAATCACCTCATGCTCGGTGTTGAGGTGGGCGCTCGGCAAATTAAGTTGTTGGTGGCGATCGACCAATAGTAAAATGCGGCTCATTAGTTTGTTAATTTCCCCATGACTAATGATATGATTTCCGGTAAATCAACTATTACAATAAGGTTTGTAGTGATGACTTTATCCCTCTTTTTTATGAGTGATGAATCCCTCATTACAGACATATTTTATAGTTCTAGATCGACCGGATGCGACCGAAATGATCAAGGCATTAGGTAGCCAGAGTAGAATCCCCAATTTGATATAATTTGATAATTATTTAATTGTTTTTTGGTTCAAAAAATCACTAATGACTAATCACTAATGACTAATGACTAATTCAGGGGGCGGGTTTATATTTATTTGGGTTAGCAGTTCTACTTTGCTCGTGAAACCCGCCCCTACAGCCTAATGACTAATGACTAAGGACTAATGACTAATGACTTTTTACGGCATTCCGATCGGAATCAAAGAATCGAACGGCATACAGCTAGAGTAACGACTCCCATCCGATAAAACCGCAATCAGCCTCACCTGCCAGTCGGGCATAATCTGCAAATCCGCCCAGGGCACTGCTACCTCCAAACATTTATCCACTCCCACTTGGGCGCGGCTAATGCGGGGCTGCCACTGATCGCCCTCTTCTGCTTCCTGAAACCAAATCGATTTCGTCAGCAAATTAATCTCTAACTGATGGTGGTATCTATAGTTTAGCGGTGCTTCGTCAGGCAAACCGGACAGCGGAATCAGACTGTTGTGCATCGTGCGATCGGGATAAAACCAGAACAAATTTAACTGCTGCGGGCAATCAATTCCCGGCCGCACCCCTACCTTGAAGTCGGCGCGAATATAAAAATTCAAGTGGTCAACCCCGTACCAAAGGCGCTGAATTGCCGAACTCCGGTGCATCGTACCCCTTGCTCCCCCAACTTCAATCCGGCCGGCTTTGTCCCAATCCTGTTCGTTGCCGATACCGTCAATCACCGGGTGAATAAAGCTCAGCGGCAGGTGGTCGCCTTGAACCTCGTGCACCTCTACTTGCCGCCGCACTTCCGGGGGTACAGGCTCGCCGAGAGCGTCGTAAATCGCCGCTACGTGTTCGCGAAATAGCTGGTCGAACATGGCATCTTGGTTCGACGTGTGGCCTTCGCCAAACCACCAGAACCAGTCGGAACCTTCGGCCGCATAAAGCGCTTCCCAAGCTTCTGGGTTGCTTTCTTCTGTGGCCTCTGGATGGTTTGCCAGCATTTGTCTGGCGGGCTCTAACAAGTCCCAAGCGCGATTTTTCGCGGGATCGCCGATCCAAGTTGTAAGGGAACCGTCCACCCAGGAACCGGTGTGGAGTTGGGCTGCGGGAATTGTTTCGGTTGCTGGGAATTTGTCGAGAAATTCTGAGACTGTGACTAATTTGATATCTGGATTGTCGCTGAGAGTTTGATAGAGGGATTCTAAGAACGGTTTGCCGTCTTGGGGATAGAATTCCCAGCAATTTTCGCCGTCTAGGGCGATCGTAACTAACCAGGGATTTTCTAAAGCTGTTTGACCCTCGGACTGTCGGTTTTTGAGAGTTCTGCCGATCGCCTCTAAGTGTCCCACTAAATCTGATGCTGCTTTTTCCGGTTCCATCGAACCGTAGGTAAACCCGATCAAGTCCGACAATCTGTGGTCTCTAAATACTATGGCTAAATCCCCGTCAGGAGTTTCTAAACGGTAAGGGCGATATAAGAATTCTGGTTCGTAGACATTCCCTGTCGCGTCGCGGTGGAAAAAGTGTTTAATTGTCCACCCCAATACTGCTTCGTCCGAGACTATCCATTTAAAGCCTTGTTTGGCAATGTAGGGCAAAATTTCCGGGCTGACTGCTTGTTCCGACGGCCACAAACCGCGCGGTTGGCAATCAAACCGGTCTTCATACATTTCCCAGGCTTTTCTCAGGTGTCGGGGAATATCTTCTTCCCACTGAAACCGGTGTTGTGGCAGCGTCATGTTTGGAATAGCTATGCGGCCGCCATTAGTGTCAGCAAGCAGCGGTAAAATCGGGTGCGTGTAGGGGGTTGTGGAGACTTCCAACTGTCCCTCAGCTTGCATTTTACGGTGCTGGGGGATGATGCGAGCGAGGATTTCTTTTTGTTTTGAGTAGATGTTTTTTCTGTCTACCAAACTAAAATTTTGTCCTTGTTTCAGCCACCCTGCAATCTCCGGGTCGTCCCAAAACAGCGGGTCAATCCAAGCTAAATTGTGCCATGCCAGCAAGTCGCTAAAATCCTGCAATTTCCAGTTTTCCAAACACCACTGAATGCCTTTTTCCTGCCGCTGAGTGTAGAGTTGAGCGTAGCGGGGGTGTGGCTGAATCAGAGTGTGGTAATTGGCGTCAAAAAAGTGTTCTAAAATGAACTCTTGTTCTGGGAGGGTTAAAATTTCTGCTGACTTTAATGTCACCGTCAAGTAAGGGTCTAATGCTTTATCTGCGATGCAGTCTTCTATCTGCAAAATCAAGGAGGGAACCAAGTTTACGGTTTGATGAAGCTTGGGATATTTTGCCAAAAGGAGCACTAAATCCAAGTAGTCTTTGACTCCGTGCAAGCGCACCCAAGGCAGTCGGTACTGAGCTGCTCCTGCGCTAGCGGATACTCTGGATTTGTAGAGCGGTTGGTGTTGGTGCCAAATGAAGGCTACATAAAGGGGGTGAGACATTGAATTTAGTAATTGGTAATTGAATTTGGTAATTGGTAATTGGTAATTGGTAATTAAATTGGGTAATTGGTAATTGGCAATTAAATTGGGTAATTGGTAACAGTCAACAGTCAACTGGTAATTGGTAACAGCCAACTGTTAACAGCCAACTGCCAACAGTCAACCGTCAACTGGTAATTGGTAACAGTCAACCGTCAACCGTCAACTGCCAACTACCAATTGCCAACTACCAATTGCCAACTGACTAATTACATTACCTGTTCGACTTCGGCAATTTCTGGGATAGCCTCGCGCAGGCGACGTTCAATCCCCATTCTCAGAGTCATTGTGGAACTCGGGCAAGAGCCGCAAGCTCCTTGCAGTCTCAGGTGTACCACTGGGCCGTCAATTTCTACGAGTTCGACGTTGCCACCGTCGGATATTAGGTAGGGGCGCATTTCATCGAGAACTGTTTCGACGTTATCTCTGGTTAGTGCTAGTGTCATATTTCGCCTCTGTGATGATTTCTTGCAGTTGATTGTGTTCGATTTGAGTCAAGGGCAGCATTCTCAACCGCGCGAGATTTAAGAAACCGGGCTTGTTGAAAAAAGACTTGCGTACTCAAATGAGCTGGCTGCAGCAAACCCGGTTTCTGTCACCGAAAAACGAGCGAGAAGCCCCTGACTTTAGGCATGGGGAGGACAGCGGCAGCGACGACCGTCGCATTAAAATCCCCTTTCGGGGTTGGAGAGGTATGGTTGCCTCAAAGCGTGAGGTATGGTTGCCTCAAACTCCCTTGCGGGGTAATGTTAGCTTCGCCAATGTTTAGTGAGCTTGTTAGGCTAGCAGCACGTCCTTAACCCTTGTACAGATGTTTAACCACTAGCGACAGAGCGGAAAACTAGCTTCGCATTCTCCGGTGTCGTGACTCAAAAAACGTAGTCAGTAAAGACTTAGGCTGGTAAGGTAAGCTCTCGATTCAATCCCGCTCAAAGAGCCGGACAGTCTTAAAAGCCTCCGCCTTTAGGCGTGGGGTTCCTTACGCTGATGCTCGATCCCAATTCGCTCTCTCGTTCGATCGTAGCGTTACTTGCCGCCAAATCAAGTTGATTCTGATACGTTAACCAAAAAAACCCTTTTATTTAAGAAATCGGGTTTTTGATCGCGCTACACTACTGCTGGTTCTAGCAGTTTGACGTTAGAGTAGTTGAACTCGGTTGTTGTCAGTTGACCTTTTTCTTTGGCTCGAACTACTTGCTTGGTCATGACATAATAGTCGCCTATCTTCTCAAAGGTATCTTCAAATTCGAGTTCTTTGATAATTTCGTCTGTTTGGGGGTTGCGGAAAACGGCATCGTAGTGGGTAGCCAAAGAACCTTCGGGTGTCTCTAAGCTTTTGTGCGTGTCAATTACGAAAGCCATGCGGCCCATCACCCGGCTGACTTGACAAATTGAGAGACCTCGGATTTTATAATTCGATCCCATTGAGTCGCCTTGTACCAAGATGTCCACAGCGTCGGTGCTATCCTTCTCGCCCAGGGTAAAGCTATTTTTGCCGTGAGATTTTTCAAATGTCGATCGTTTGCGGTGGGTGACAATATCGCGCATTTGGGTGTAGACGCTTTGCTGCACTTCCTCATCTTCAATGCCGCTGACTTCCACGCTCATGTCGGGTTTGATGGAAACATGACCCGTATATACTTCGTCGCCCTGTTTGAGTTCAATATCGGCACTGTAACCGGGAAAATTGGCATCCCAGGTATAGCGGTGTTCGTAAGCAGCGCGAAACAAATCGCGAGCGTTGGCTTGCTCTGTCATAAATCCCTCTTTCTCTTGACACCCATCTAGTTTAGCTTAACCGCGAGAAGCCCTACATTCACTGGGTAGGAGAGTTACCCGCACTCCTGGCGATCACTTCTTGGGGGTGCGGCTGGGCTGGCAATTAGGGCGCAACAAGAATTTACCGCAAAAGTGGGTCTAAAGCCCCGTCCTTCTAGGACGGCTTTAATTTCTACAATTTGTAAATAATTGTTAAATAGGTAGATTTTGTGGGTAAAAGTTGCAGTAAAAATAATGATAAACTATTCCCATGATAGTATTAGAGTTTAAGTTGAAAGGCAAAGCGGAGCAATATCGGATCATGGACGAAATGATTCGGACGGCTCAATTTGTCCGAAACAAAACTCTTAGACATTGGATAGACAATCAAGGAATTAAGCTGGTAGACCTATACAAACAGTGTGCCATTATGGCGAAAGAGTTTGAATGGGCAGGCAAGCTTAACTCGACGGCACGTCAAGCTTCGGCGGAGCGTGCCATTTTTGCTATAGGGCGTTTTTTTGCTAATTGCAAAGCAAAGAAACCAGGGAAAAAGGGATTCCCGCAGTTCAAAAAACACACTCGTTCCGTTGAGTACAAACAATCGGGTTGGTCACTTTCTGCCGACAAAAGATGTTTAACATTTAAAGACGGCTTCGCTGCTGGGAAGTTCAAGTTGGTTGGTAGTCGGGATTTGTATTTCTACGCGCCAAACGAGATTAAACGAATCAGAGTCGTGCGTCGTGCCGACGGATACTACGCTCAATTTTGTATCAATGTGGAACGGAAAGAGGAAGCTATTTCCACTGGTAAAGCCATTGGAATAGATGTCGGATTAAACCATTTTTATACTGATAGCGATGGCGAAACAGTTCCTAATCCTCGGTATCTCCGCAAAAGCGAAAAAGCTCTGAAGAGATCGCAGAAGCGAGTTTCTCGGAAAAAGAAAGGTTCTAAAAATCGAAAAAAAGCGATCGACAAGTTAGGAAGAAAACACCTGAAGGTCAGTCGACAGCGTAAAGACTTCGCCATTAAGACGGCGTTGTGCGCGGTGAAATCTAACGATTTTGTAGCCTACGAAGACCTTCAGGTGCGGAACATGGTTAAGAACCATAAACTCGCTAAATCAATTAGCGATGCTGCGTGGTCACAGTTTGCTCAATGGTTGGAATACTTTGGAAAAGTGTACGGCAAAACAGTTATTGCTGTTGCTCCTCAGTACACATCTCAGGAATGTTCACACTGTGGCAACCTGGTTAAAAAAACTCTGTCAACTCGAACCCATATTTGTGGTTGTGGTGTGGTGTTAGATCGCGACCATAATGCCGGAAAAAACATTTTGGCAAAGGGATTGAAGCAGGCAGGAATCAATTTAAATACGGTGGGGCACACCGAAATTTACGCTGGGGGACAGACCGATCTCTACTCGCTGATGGTAGCATCAACGAGCAAATCGACTGGATGATCCAAGAATCCCTGCGCCTTTAGGCAAGGGAGTGTCAATTTCTCTATCGGTTGCTATGATTTGAAGAGAAAGTCCCAAAATGCCTGGTTATTGAGAGCGCGATGGGTCGATCGCCACACACCAGTCTTAGTTATGGGTTATGTTGAAAAAACTTGTGTCCGCTTTTTAGGGGTTGCACCCGCCGGCAACTATTAGATTCCCCCCTTAATAAAATGCTAGAAACTGTCTACAAACACTTAGAAACATTGCAGGAACAAGCTAGGGAATTGCCACACCCGCAACAGGCAATTTTCACAAAGACTTTGGAAGATTTATCAAATTCTCTACAGGAAATTGCAGGCAGCCGCTTGTTTGAAAGCGCCACAAATAACGCGGCAAAGCTGGTTAAAATTGAAAAAAACAATCGCCTATTGGAGCGCACTGTAGCCCAGCAAGTAGGGCAAATCAGACAGCTACGGGAGCAGTTGGAAAAACAAATCAGCCAGCATCGCAGGGACACTCAAGCCTTAACTAAAAGTGAAGCCAAACTGCAAGCTATGCTGCGTAATTCTCCCGATCTAATTAGCATTGTCGGCTCCGATGGGCGAGTTAGATACCACAGCGGCTCTCTACAGCGGCTTTTGGGCTACAACCCAGAAGATAGAATTGGCAAATTTCACGGCGAGTTAATCCATCCAGACGATTTGCTAGCTTGGCAGACGTATTTTGGTAAGTTGTTAGAAGCTCCCGGAATTGGGGGGGCAATCGAATACCGGAAACGCCATGCTGACGGTTCTTGGATCTACATGGAGTCAATAGGTAACAGTTTGCTTTACGATTCTAGCGTGCAGGGAATTATAATTACTTCGCGGGAAATAGGGGAACGAAAGCAAGCCGAAATAGCAGTCCGAGAGTCGGAACTGCACTACAGAGTTATGTCGCAAATTACTTCGGATTTTGCCTATTCTTTTAAGGGACTTCCCGATGGCAAGTTCGCCTGCGAGTGGGCGACAGAAGCTTTTGAGCGCTGCACCGGTTGCGTTCCTGAAGAATTAGAATCGTTTGGTTGGTGGAACTCCGAACTCGTTCATCCCGACGACAGGGAAATGTTAATTAAACAGTTAGAAGGCTGTACTTTCAGCCGCACTGGAGCTAATGAGTATCGCATTATTAATCAAAAAGGCGAGGTGCGCTGGGTGCGGGACTACTGGCAAGTGGTGTGGGACAAAACTGCTGAACGGGTTGTCCGGTTGTGGGGCGCTTGTCAGGAAATTACCGATCGCAAGCAAGTAGAATTGAAACTGCAACTCGTTAACCAAGTTTTGCAAGCCCAGATAGCATCGGCGCCGCTGGCGATTAACTGTACCAGCAATGACGGCAATACCGTTGTTTGGAACCGCGCCGCCGAACAACTTTTTGGCTGGGCTGCGGCTGAGGTTTTAGGGAAACCTTTACCGAATATTCCTGAAGGCCAAAAGCAAGATTTTTACGCGCTGCTAAAGTCTGCGTCTAATGGCAAACCGCAAAATGGTTTGGAAATATCTTTGTTGAAAAAAGACGGTAGTTCGATCGATGTTTGGCTTTGGGCCGCACCTGTGCGAGATGCGGGCGGCCAAACTGTCGGCAGTATCAACATATTTTCTAATCTTTCAGAACGCAAGCGCATAGAGGAAGAGCGCCAAAAACTAGCAGCGATGAAAGATATGGAAGAACCTTTTTGGGCGCGCTATGTCAGCCCTCCAAAAATACCGAAAAAAAAGGGTGGCGGGTAATTATCTCAAGTTACAATCATTAAAAGTGCGAAAGTGCAATCTTATGATTGCAGGGTAAGAGGCTCTCAATCATGCTTGACAAAAGCACTTGAGAATTGGTTGGGTGGAGGGGAGATATTATTCCCTGCCCCTCCCATTTAGATATGTACGTGCGAATTTCTCCGCATACAGAGCCCGATGTTCTCAGCTTTCGCTTTTGCTCATGTGAATATAATCGTGATAGATGAGAGTGAACCGCTAGAAGGCTGTTTATTTTCGAGTTACTATGGTTGCCGTCTACATGATGTAGATTAACCCTTTCATCGCCTAGCATTTTTAAGCCATATTCCCCACATTTATGGTTTTGCCGTTTTAAGGATTTAGAGGTTTCGCTGTCATAAAGTTTGCTGTTACGCTTACTCCAGTAAGGAATGAGAATTAAATAACTTCCACTCTTGAAAGTGGGATGGGCGTCCCGCCCGTCCACTCATGACGGGCGGGACGCCCATCCCACAATAACAATTAAAATTGTAAGTTATTTAATTCGCGATCCTTAAAAACTGTCCGGAGTATTGCTATCTGGGAAATTAAATTTATATTTCGCAACATTTACTGGATGTTGTCTCGATACAGCTAATGCTATCATTTGCAACTCAAAATCGACGCTTTTACTGAATCTTTAAGATAGAGCGACAACAGCGAGTCTTTTTTAAATTTTTGATAAAGAACGGGGTACTCGGCGTCAAAAGGGTAAAATTTTTAGGTAGGGAATAAAAAACTTAGTTGGGATTAATTTGAGGATTGTCAGAAAAAATCTTTGTATATTATATGATCAAAAGTAAGGATTGATAGTCAATCGTTCACCTACAAATTAAGAATTTCATGGATATTCAATTAATTAATATCGGTTTTGGTAACATTGTGTCTGCTAATCGAGTGATTGCCATTGTCAGTCCCGAGTCAGCGCCAATTAAGCGGATTATTACTGATGCACGGGAGCGGGGACAACTGGTTGACGCAACTTACGGCCGCCGCACGAGAGCGGTAATTATTACAGATTCGAGTCACGTCATCCTCTCGGCGATTCAGCCGGAAACTGTTGCTAATCGTTTTGTGATCAGCAAAGACGGTCAAGGTCGGGATGATTGAGGTTTGTCAGTTGCAATTTGAGCGCTTACGGTCTAAAGTAAGCAGAAACTTAAATTGTTACACGTTTCTATTCTCAAAATGAAATCTGGTAAATTAATTGTTCTGACGGGGCCTAGCGGTGTGGGGAAAGGCACCTTAGTACGATCGCTCCTCAATCGCCATTCCGAATTGTATCTTTCGGTATCGGTGACAACTCGTGAGCCCCGTGAGGGAGAAATTGAGGGAAAGCATTATTATTTTGTCAGCCGCAGCCGCTTTGAACAAATGGTTGAGGCTGGAGAGTTGGCGGAATGGGCCCAGTTTGCCGGGAATTTTTACGGTACTCCTTATTTTGGTCTTAAACATGGAATCGGTGAGGGAAAATCGGTAATCCTGGAAATTGAGCTGGAAGGGGCAAGGCAAATTAGGAATAATTTTCCAGAGGCGCTGCGAATTTTTATTTTACCTCCTTCTTGGGAAGAATTGGAGCGGCGGCTGCGGAGTCGGGGTCAAGATTCTGAAACTGCGATCGCCCGTCGGTTGGTGCGGGCTAAAGAGGAAATTGAAGCTGCAGGAGAATTCGATTTTCAAGTTATTAATGACGATTTGGAAGTTGCTTTGAAAAAGCTAGAAGCAATACTTAATTTGGTTGAGCTTTCAGGTAACTAATGACTAATTACCCATTTTTCCGTCCTGGCTAAAACTTCGCTACTTTGTTTGATTGCAACACAAACTTTTAAATTCAATTCCAGAATATTAAGTGAAGGAGAAATTTTTCTCAACGGTTCAATTTCGCGAGCAGAACAGCCCAACATTTCCATATAAGCTAGCGTCCAGCCAATAGCTGTAATGTCCCCTACAGTGCCTTCTCCGGCGCAAAGGTAACAATCCAATTCGCCCTCCGGCCCACACTCAGGACAAACCCAATTTCCCAGTTGTGAATTGGGCAGGTTTGTGCGGGAGGCGGATGCGATTGTTAATGCTTTAATATGATTTTGAACTACTTGTTTAAAACCTCGGTTTTGGTTGCTGCGGTGGTCGGAATTGCCGTGCGATCGCCCGATTGCTACTGCTTGCTGTTGTGGCGAAGCAACAGAGGCTGTTTGGTTCTCCCTGGTTACTCTAGATTCGCCTAGGTTCGCAGTTAGCTGAATACCATAGTCTTTCGACTCTTCAGTCTGAGAGTGGTTGAGTGCGCTGGAGGAATCGGGTTCGGAAGTTGTGAAGGATTGTTCTATGCGATCGGCAAAATCTTGCATTGAGAGGTGATGTTCGATCGCCAAAGACCAAGTTCTTTTATGTCGGAGGTCGCCATATTTTCTGGCTTCTTCCTCAGTAATGCCGATGGCCGCAGCCTCTTGGCGCAGCACATTAATCGAAGTCATTGTATCTGATATCATTAGTTTGTTTGCAGTTAAATTTACGATCGCCCGCTCAGCCTACAAATAAATTACCTTAGATATAGTACAATAGTCCGGACTATTTTTAGATTGTCTTCTGAAATCCGTGATTTTCCGTTATGAAGGAGATTGCACAATCGCCCTGAAACCCTTATTTTACGCTTGGCAATCACACACTGTCCGAAGCATTGATAGTAGCCTAAATCTAAAATCTAATATCTAAAATCTAAAATCTAAAATTGGATGACTTCAATTCTTCCCGATACAGCTTTATCTGTTGCTGGACTAACATCTTACCTGCAAGACTTGTTGGAGGGCGATCGCAACCTGCAATCAATTTGGCTGACAGGCGAGGTGTCGAACGTTTCGCACCACCCCAGCGGCTGCTTTTTCACTCTCTGCGACACCGACAAAAGCGCTGCTATTCGCTGCGTGGTGTGGAATTCTCAGCGGCAAAAATTGGTGCAAATGCCCGCAAAAGGGGAACAGTTGCTGGTTTTGGGAAGCATCCGGGTTTACAAAAATCGCGGCGAGTACCAGTTGACGGTTGTGCAATCGCTGCCGGCTGGGGAAGGATTGCAGGCTTTGCGGTTGCAGCAATTGCGATCGCGCTTGGATGCGGAGGGTTTCTTCGATCCCGCCCGAAAGCGCCCGATTCCGGCACACCCGCAAATTGTGGCCGTGGTGACATCCGATACTGGCGCTGCTTGGGGAGACATTCAGCGGACTCTAGCCCAAAGATATCCGGGTTTGCGGGTGTTGCTGTCGCCGACAGGAGTGCAGGGGGAATTCGCTGCTGCTGCGATTGCTAGGGCGATCGCCCGCGTAGAATTGGACGGTAGGGCGGATGTGATCATTTTAGGGCGCGGCGGCGGTTCTGCGGAAGATTTGGCTTGTTTTAATGATGAGAGAGTTGTCAGGGCGATCGCCAATTGTGCGATTCCAATTATTACAGGTATTGGGCACGAAAGAGACGAATCTCTCGCCGATTTAGTAGCAGATAAACGAGCCCACACTCCGACTGCGGCGGCCGCTCAAGCTGTACCAATTTTAGCAGATATTTACTTTGAACACAAGCAGCGAATGGTCAATTTAGCAAGTGCTGTGCGGGCCAGATTTCAGGCAGAAGAAGAGCATTTGCAACAGTTACAAAATCGATTAAAACGTTTGCCTGCGACATCCCGAACTTTGCGGCAGGCAACTGGTAAACTGGAGGTATTGCAAGAAAAGTTATCCGCCCTGAATCCGGCGGCGGTATTGCAAAGGGGTTATGCGGCGGTAATCCAAAGTGACGGTACGATCGTCCGCACAACTGACGGTTTGGAATTGGGAGAGGAATTGACTGTGAGGTTGAGTCGGGGCGTGCTGAAAGTTAAGATTGTAGAAGTATTGGATGCGGAAGACAAGTTATGATTGATTCGCAGTTGCGCCAGTCTGACTGGAATTATGAGGAAACGGTCGATCGAATTGAAGCGATTATCGATCGGGTGGAATCGGGAGAGTTGCCCCTAGAGGAGGTTTTCGAGCAGTTTGGGGTGGCTGTAGAGTGTTGGCAGCAGTGCGAAAGCTTTTTGGCGCGGGGGAAGGAACAGATGGATTTGTCGATCGAGCTTTTGGCTGCGGAACCCGATTTTTAACCGGAGATAAACTCTGATTAATGTGGATAAAATAGCGCGTTTTGCCGAAATCCAGACAAGGAATTAATTCCCTGTCTCCTCGCAAAAGTCTTCGCTATGAGGAGTGTTAAACTGATAATACTCAATCCGGGTTTCCTACCCCCCTTCTTATTACCAAACGCAGAATCACAATCGACATTCTTTACCTTAAAATCAGGTTACTTTGCATCACTCCTTTATTTGATTTTTTTAGTCACATTCATCTTCCCATATTGCTTGATACTCCAAAAGCTGTTCCCCTCGGATAATACACAAATTGCCCGTAACTTTTGCAGCATCCAAGCCGCGAATTAATACAGGGTAAGAGCATCTCAATCACCCTTGACAAAAGGACTCAAAAGAATCTAATATATTGTCAGCAAAACAAGAACGAATAATTTGAATCAGATCATCACTATCCATAGCTGCCCTTTTCATTTTTTGTCTAAAACTACGTTTGTAAGTCGGTTCACGATTGAAGGCATTGAGCGCGAGCCGTCGCAGGACAGCTAAATTCTGGGGACTGTGGAAAAAGCGAATCCGGCAGGCATCTTCAGCAAAGGTAGAATCTAAAGCCCAATGAGCCTCATTTTCAATCCCCCAATGTTTTCGGAGAACTCGACCTAAAAGTTGAGCATCACTATCTAAGGAAGTTAGAAATGAAAAATAAATAAGTTGATGAGTTATCGGTTATAATGAAAAAAGTGTGAGATGACAATTTTCAATCCTACAGAGAAATACTCACAACTGATTTTTATACTTAACTATTCTAATTTACTTTTAACTCCCGGTCTGAGTCTAATTCAATTGAGTCAAAAATTAAAAAATTTTATACATCATTATCATAAAAAAATAAAAGAAGATATGCAGCTTTCTTAAGCTCAAAAATTAGGATGGGGTGGAATTAGCTATGTAATGCAAATTTTGGGATGCAGTCGAAATACTATCATCAAGGTAATAGAAGATTTAGAAAAAATGGACTCAGAGACACTGAATAGTTCCAGGATCAGAAAGAGAGGAGGGGAAAGAAAAAGTATTCTGTCTACTAAAATCGGCATTGATGCAGAATTTTTATACATTTTAAAAAATCACACAGCCTGAAACCCAATGAATGAGTTAATCAAATAAACTAATTTGACCCATAAAGAAATAGCTTCTGCAATACAAGCGGCAGGTTTTACCATTAGTCTCCCCTTATGATCGCGAATTAAATAATTTACACTCTTGAAAGTGGGGAGTAGGGGTTGGGCTTATAGCCCGCCCTTTCTGGACGAGCAGGACGCCCATCCCACAAGAACCATCACGGATTGTAAGTTATTTAATTCTCATTCCTTAGTGGCAAAACTATTAAAAAATCATTGGTATGTGAAACGAAAACAAAAAACAAATAATAGTAATTAATGAAAATCGTGACGCTCAATTTTAAAATATTGCGAAAGTGGATACGGAGTATAGAGAAGCCAGCAATCCTATCCAACCGTTTTGATACCAAAAAGAAAAAAGTTTTAGGAAATTTGTATCCTCCAGGAACTCTCTATACAAAGGAACCTGTCACTACTTTCGATCGGGATTTTTGGAGTTTAGGTCACGGTAAAGTGAGCCCACATGGGGTTTATGATTCTCAACAAAACCGAGGATATATAACATTAAGAAATAGTAAAGATACCAGTGAATTCGCCTGTGAGTCTTTAAAAAAATGGTGGAATAATTATGGTAAAGCTACCTACCCTAACGCTAGTTCTATCTTGGCAAAATGTGATGGGTGAGGTAGTAATAATGCTAATCATTATATTTTTAAATCAGATTTGCATAAATTAGTTAATGAAATAGGAATAGAGATCAGAATTGCTCATTATCCTCCTTATATATCTAAATATAATCCGCTCAAACATATAGCCTTTCTCAGAAAGATGAGGTACTCATGGGCATAGGGCATACCTCACTTTTTTAAGAACCGCTATAGACTTTTTCCTCATATTACCAGGGCTTGTCAAGGAGTAATTTTTACAAGTTTAGAATTAGTCAAAGCTCTCGTCGAAAAAACTCACACTAAAACGGGACTATCTGTAGCTGTAAATATCCTTAATAAAGTTTATAAAACTGGTAGGAAGGTAGCTGATAACTTCAAAAATACTATGCAAATTATTTTTGACGAATATTTGCCCAAATGGAATTATCGAGCCGTACCCCAACCTGAGTAATTCATTAAATTATTTATTTTTCATTCCTTAGCAGGTTCGATGCTCTGTTTAGGCTTTAAATTTGTTTAAATCTCGTTAACTTAACTCCAGCAGCCCAGAAGAGACAGGCAAACCATCCTGAAATACCAGCAATTCTCCTGGCTGAATTTGCGTCCAAACTTCGTTATCTGTCAGCGGAAAAGTGGCAATAACAGCCACGCGATCGCCCTCATTGGTCAATTCCCGAAAATCGACTGTTACATCTTCGTCGATCGAGTGAGCGCTAGCAAAAGGTGCTTGTCGCACAATATAATGCAGATTAGTAGAACAGTGGGTGAACAAGTGTTCTCCATCCGAAAGTAAATAATTAAAAATTCCGTACTCTGCCAAACTTTTAGTAATTTCCTCCAGTACCGGGTAAATTTCCGCTACAGCAGGCTTACTTTGAGGAAAAGTAGAGCGCAGCTTTTCTAATATCAAACAGAATGCTTTTTCGCTGTCAGTTTTGCCAACCGGTTTGTAAACTCCGGCACATTCTGGATAAAAATTTTCGAGATTTCCGTTGTGAGCAAACACCCAATAACGTCCCCAAAGTTCCCGAATAAAAGGGTGGCAGTTTTCCAGAGCAATTTCGCCTTGCGTAGCTTTGCGGATGTGAGCAATGACGTTAGTTGAATGAATGGGATAGCGGCGCACTACTTCAGCAACCGGAGAAGCAATCGCAGGTTTAGAGTCTATAAAAAGGCGACATCCCAAACCTTCAAAGAAAGCAATTCCCCAACCGTCTTGATGAACGTCTGTTCTGCCACCTCTTGCAGAAAAACCCTCAAAAGAAAAGCAAATATCTGTTGGAACATTGCAGTTCATTCCCAGTAATTGGCACATAGCTTTTAAATTTCTGGAGTTTGGATAGATGTCGCAGCTATTGGCAGCTACAGATTGGCGATTATACTATTATAGTATGAATTGATTTAGCCTAATAAAAAAACACAATATTTTTTGATTTTAAACCGTCATGCTACTTAAAATTTAAAAAATGCGCGAAGCCAAGCTATCCCGTTCGTTAAGCGGGCCCGTTGCGGTAGGGAATCGCCCAAAATTCAATCGCGTTCCCCGGAGAACAGTCTTCATCGTTCCATTTGTCCTGCAATTTTGTTAATTAAATTTATGTAATATTCACTTTTGTGGGGGAAAGTCTGAAAGTTGTTTGATATCCTTCAAAACTATTTGAGGCTTCCCTTTGTACTGTTCTACCTTCCCACTGACATACACATATCCCCGTCCCAGACCCGCATAACGTTTCTCGATTAGCCGCTTCAAGGGAGCTCTTTCATCAGTTTCAGAATCCGGTATCCACAAATCTAATTTATGATACACCGAACCAGCATAAATTACAGCGCTGCCGCCGATCCTTTTAGTAATTCCCGCCTGCAAATCGCAGAAAATAGTAATAGATTTAGCTTTCTCAGAAGCAGCTAATATTTTCGGGTAGTGCAACCTCAAAGAAAGCGCTCCTGCCGTTGCTTCCGACAACCGAAATTCTTCAACAATCGAGCCTCGCATCGACCACCAAGGCAGTAAATTAGCATAGTTGCGAGAGGGGATTTTGGCATTGATAATCGGATTCCAAATCATCAGATTGTAAGCTTTTGCTGCCGATTCTGCCTCAGTCATTTGTCGGTGATACAATCTGGAGCGCCCGTATTTGACGAAGTAGGGACTCCAGCCTTCTTCAATCAGTTTAAGATTGTAATTTTCTCCATCTTTATGTACGTAACAGAGGAGACGCCCGTAGTTGTCGCGGTGTTTTTGTAGAGCCACTTCAACCGAATCGTCTGTATCAAATTCTATGTCAATTTGAGCAAGTCCGCCATCTGCTGTCGCAAAGTATTTTTTAGCCATTTCCGTACCTGCTTTCCCCGCCGCAGTTACAGGTTTAGAGCCTCCCGGATGACTTTCTTCTGTATCGACGCAAATCAGGCGCAGAGACTCGGTTTTGCCGTTGAGAGAAATTTTGATGCTGTCGCCATCAACTACTTTAGTTATTTGCAGGTTCGGAATTCTGGTTGCCATATTTTGAACCCTGTTGCACTTGAGATTTCATGCAGGTATCGGTTGAATCATACACGAGTTCGTTATCAATAGCAACTGTAATTTTTGTGGTTTGTATTAATATTTGTCAACGGTGGCGTATTTTATCAAGTCTGGGAAAAACTCTCGAAAATCTGATTCTAATCGCTGATAGTTAGCTGTCAAATCTTCTATGCCGCTTGCCAAGTTATTTGTCCGTTTGAGTCGCGCCGACATTCTTGTAAGAGTGATGCCGATTTCGGCGATGTCCTGATAAGATGAAAGCAAGTCGCGGGCAATTATTGTGGGCAGCACCCGCTGGAGAGATTCAGGCAATATATCGCGGTTGTCTTGCAGGATTTTATAGACATGGCGAGAAAAATCGGGGAGCGGAATTTCTGAATATTCGAGCCAATTTTTAGCCAAGAAGTGGTCGTAAAACACGTCAATCAAAACTCCAGCAAACCTGCGTCTCTCGGCGCAAACAAGGCTTTTACTCGATCGCACTATTGCATGAGAGTCCGTGTAGCTATCTACTTTGCGGTGCAAATCGATGCCTTTTCTAATTTCATCGGGATAAAGGTTGATTGCCGAACCTTTGACAAAATCTCCTAAGAGGTTGCCAATCAAGGATTCTGGCGTGCCTTCTGATAAGAATAGATGAGCCAAATAATTCATTAACTACACAACTGCATAACCTGTATGAGGTCTGACATCGGCGGGATGAAAACCTAAAACAATGGAATCCTTGGAAATTCCAGCAGCTACAAGTTCTTTCGTCACGCCGTATTCTGTCTCATCTCGCTGTACCCAAATCTTATCATCAATAATATCTATATGAACTAAACAGCCGTGAATTCGTTTGGCTTTATCCCAGCCTAAAGTAACTAGCAGGTAACAATCAGATTTTTCATCAAACACGGCTTTACAAATTATATCGCCATGAGAGTAAGGAATTTTTGTGTAAGGTTCGAGAACTGTTTTAATGGTGGTTCTAAAGTTAGCTAAAGTATCCATTTTACGATCGCCTCTTGATTTGGGTCGAATACAATCAGCTTGAGCTTTTCATCTTCAATCATTAATTGACCGATCGGTTCTTCAAATAGAGATTCATAGGTGATATCGCGAACAGCCAGATAAAGCGTATGTTCTGGATAAGTTCTCTGAAGCACAGATCGATAAATAGTAAATTGTCCGATCGCCTCTCTCAAGTCCTGCATTTCTGAATCGCTGACAAAGCTTTTGACTTCCACAGCAATTTTCTGTTCTCCTCGTTCTGCAGCCAGCACCTGTTTTGCTCCCAGATCCACATACATATCTTTTTTCCCCCATTTCAGATGGAGAGGATCGTGAGTAATTATCCACCCATCATTGAGGAGAGATTTTTTAACTGTATTGTGGTACAGGTCTAAAGCGGGCATAGAACAACACGAGCAATATAAGACTTCACGGTTATATAATAGCAAATTATTATGCAATTATCTTAAACCGCAACTACAAGGAGAAAAAATAATGGCTGTTCTGGAATGTGTAAAACCGGGTGCTAAACTAGGTCAAATTATTCTTGCCGTCGATCTTACTGTTGCCGGTGCTGTCGATCGCATTTTAGCAAAAATTCAAGACTTGGGATATGACCCAGACATTCGTCATGTCAACTATCCGTCAGGAGTGCACGTCTTAGCAATTCTCAAAGACGAACAGCATTCTGAAGCAGTTGATGATGATTACTTGTTAGAGGATTGGCTACAGGTAAGGTCGCAAATTAACCCAGATGCGGTTCATCTGTGGCGCGGTAAATAAGCTGTTGTTGGTCTATCCATGAATCTTTGATAACAAAAGAGCGCTCGCCTAACTGTAGTATGCGGGCGATCGCTGCACCCACGCTCAAATATTGCTTGCGATCGGCTACATCTTTCGACGGAACGCTCTAATAGCTTCCCCAGCATCAGTTTCGGCCATCAAAATATAGAAGTTCTAGATAAGTCATACACGAATGCGAATCTCTCCCTCTTTAGCATAGATAACAGCTTGCATAGGAGCAAGAAAATCCATCCCTAGCAAACCGTCTACAAAGGTGGTTGCAGGTAACGTGTAGGCAACTATAGGAAAATTTTCTAAACGCTCGCCCAAGCAATTAAACCAAGGCACAGCTACTACTGGTGCTTCCACAATACCACCACCTGCTGATGTCCTAATTCTGCGTAGAGGATTTTGGATATCGCAACCAAGAGCTTCTAATATATTTACCCGCAAAACGGTATAAGTTGAGCCTGTATCAACTAATAATCTGAATTGTCTGACAGTATTACTTGTGCTAGAGGCAGCAGCTTTTAAGACGAGTAAATTTCCGTAACGCGAGCACCTATAAAGTTTTTGTGAAGTCACGACAGCACCGAATATTCATCAGGAATAGGGCCAGTGTATTCTATAGAAATTGACCGGACATCTTTAAATTTTGTCAAAGCTCGGTCTATTTCCTCTCGCTGCGGTGAATGAGCTAAGACTTCACCGCGAATCACATTCCATAAATCGTCGGATTCAGTATCAGCAATTAGCACCCACTCGCGGGGATAGCGATCGCGTATTTCTGCAGCCGTCAAGATTTCCCCTGTGGGTTTGTAATCCGACCCATTGTTATTTTGAATCAGAACTTGAGAGGGCAGGTCGGTTTCTGCTTGAGTAATTTCTTCATTTAATAGTTGCCAAAGTCGGCGTTTTTCTTCGAGTTGGAGGGAGGCGATCGCATCTACTAGGACTTGAAAAGGAATTTGCAACTGTACGGTTTCTGGGAGCATGGCGTGTCTCAAGGGATGTTAATGAACCAAGGTTATCAATCTGGGTGAAGCGACTTATCTTCAACTTTTAAACTCCTAATCTGTTCGCGAATCACATCGGTTTTTGTTCTACCACTGTTCGCGCAATAAGCTTCTAGCCGAAGCATTTCTACTTCAGGCAGTCGGATGGTTAGAACTTTAACATTTTTACTCATACTGCAATTATACTAAAAAATGCAGTACAATTATAGCAGATAAATGCGCCTTGACAGAATGTTGCCGCACCATGCCAAGACGACTTCTCCGAAGTTGAACGTCCAACAAAGGAGCAATTTAATTATGATTCAAGATCCAGAAAAAGAACCAGAACGTTGGGATGAGCCGATTTTAGCGGATAACCCCAAGCAAGCGAAACAGGAGTGCCAAAAACGAGCCACTACCGAGTTGAATTAGAATCTGTAACTCAACCGGGAAAAGTCGAAAATCGCCCTCAAGTGTACCGTTGCAACTACAAGGAGAAAGAGTAATGGCTGTTCTGGAATGTGTAAAACCGGGTGCTAAACTCGGTCAAATTATTCTTGCCGTCGATCTTACTGTTGCCGGTGCTGTCGATCGCATTTTAGCAAAAATTCAAGACTTGGGATATGACCCAGAAATTCGTCATGTCAACTATCCGTCTGGAGTCCACGTCTTAGCAATTCTCAAAGACGAACAGCATTCTGAAGCAGTTGATGATGACTACTTGTTAGAAGAGTGGCTACAGGTAAGGTCGGAAATCAATCCCGATGCAGTTCATCTGTGGCGCGGTAAATAAGCAAATTAACAATTAAACCGCGGATGAACGCCGATAAAAATACATCAGGGTTCATCCGCGTTCATCTGCCTACATCTGCGGTTACAAAATCCCCCTACGAACCACCCCGCAACTTATCCAAAACAGTCCGATCTTCCAAAGTCGAAGTATCCCCAGAAACCTCTTGTCCCGCAGCCAAAGAACGCAGCAAACGCCGCATAATCTTCCCGCTTCGAGTCTTCGGTAAAGCATCAGTAAATCGAATTTCGCCGGGACGGGCGATCGCCCCAATTTCCTTAACAACGTGCTGCTTCAATTCCTTAGCCAATTCATCGCTAGGTTGCTGCGAGTTGTCCAGCGTGACAAAAGCCACAATTTCCTCACCTTTAATCTCATCAGGTTTGCCAACAACCGCAGCTTCCGCCACCGCTGGATGCGATACCAAAGCTGACTCAACTTCCATTGTGCCGAGTCGGTGTCCGGCCACATTAATTACATCGTCAACGCGGCCCATTACCCAGAAATAACCGTCTTTGTCCTTGTGCGCGCCGTCCCCTGCAAAGTACACAAATTCGCCATCTTTCGGGTGCAAATATTCCCAATAAGTGCGGCGGAAGCGATCGGCATCGTTGTAAAGTGTCCGCATCATTCCCGGCCAAGGATGTTTCACCACTAAATAACCGCCACTTTCATTAGTTACTGGTTCGCCATCTTGGTCAACAACATCGACCACAATTCCGGGGAACGGTAGGGTTGCAGAACCGGGTTTTGTAGGAATTGCACCGGGCAAAGCGGTAATCATAATTCCGCCGGTTTCTGTTTGCCACCAAGTATCGACGATCGGACAATTCGACTTCCCAATTACTCGTTGATACCACATCCAAGCTTCAGGGTTAATCGGTTCGCCGACGGTTCCTAACAATCGTAAAGAGGACAAATTGCGCGCATTCGGCAAGTGTTCGCCCATTTTCATGAATGTTCTGATCGCAGTGGGTGCAGTATAGAAAACGGTGACGCCGTATTTTTCAATTACATCCCAAAAACAGCCAGGATTTGAAGGGCGAGGAGCACCTTCATACATTAAAGTTGTCGCACCGTTGGACAGCGGCCCGTAGACAATATAACTGTGTCCAGTAATCCAGCCGACATCAGCAGTACACCAGTAAACATCGGTATCTTGGAGGTCGAATATCCATTTGGTTGTCATGTGGGTATAAAGGTTATAACCACCGGTTGTATGGACGACTCCTTTCGGTTTGCCGGTACTTCCCGAAGTGTAGAGTACGAACAGCATATCTTCGCTGTCCATCGGTTCGGCGGGACAATTTGCCGATGCACCTTTTTGCAAATCGTGCCACCAATGATCGCGCCCTGGTTCCATGTCAATTTTCTGTTTGGTGCGCTGAACTACGAGAACGTTGGTAACACTTGGTGTGGCATTATTTGCTAATGCTTTGTCTACTTGTGTTTTGAGGCCGACGGCGGTATCTTTGCGGAAGCCACCGTCTGCGGTGATGACGAGTTTTGCTTGGCCGTCGTTGAGTCGATCGCGCAATGCTTCTGCACTAAAACCGCCAAAAACAACGCTGTGTACTGCACCGATTCTGGCGCAGGCTAGCATGGCGATCGCAGCTTCGGGAATCATGGGCATATAAATGCCGACGCGATCGCCCTTTTGGACTCCCAATTGTTTGATGACGTTCGCCATTTGGCAGACTTCGCGGTGGAGTTGCGCGTAGGTGAGGGTGCGGGAGTCTCCGGGTTCGCCTTCCCAAATCAGGGCGGCTTTATTTTTGCGCCAAGTGGTTAAGTGGCGATCGAGACAATTGTAAGAAATATTAATTTTACCGTTGACAAACCATTTAGCAACAGGCGGCTGCCAGTCGAGCACGGTATCCCAGTTTTGGAACCAGTCTAATTCTTGGGAGGCGAGTTCTGCCCAGAAGGCTTGGGGGTCAGCTTTGGCTTTGTCGTAGAGGGCTTGGTACTCTTCTAGGCTTTTGATGTGAGCTTTTTGAGAGAATTCAGCGGGCGGCTGAAATAGGCGTTTTTCATGCAGAATTGATTCGATGGTATCTTGCGACATTGCTTTTAACTTTAACTTCGGTTAGTCTTTTTAACTATTGTTTGCATAAGTTGGAGCAAAAGTATGTTTATTTTCCTTAAGACTTTGGGGAAATTTGTAAATGTTGGGACTGTATTAGAAATTAGGGTAGCGGTAAATGCTCAATTTTATCTTGGTACTCATCATCAAACGATCCTTCATAAATCAAAATCAGTTCGTCAATATTTTGACCAATACTCAGCTTGGAATTTAGGATGAATATTCCTGGGATATGGCGATTTTGCT
Source organism: Microcoleus sp. B4-C2 (assembly GCF_036705265.1). Taxonomy (NCBI): domain Bacteria; kingdom Bacillati; phylum Cyanobacteriota; class Cyanophyceae; order Oscillatoriales; family Microcoleaceae; genus Microcoleus; species Microcoleus sp. B4-C2. Next base: position 6,688 of record NZ_JAUBUB010000070.1, on the reverse strand, counting down.
CTAGATGATCTGTTAAATGAACGGGCATAGACCGACGGTTGTTGGTAACAAGAATGAAATTGTGGATTTCGCACCAAATAAGAATTTCTGGATCGAGAGTGCCTTTGGAAGGTGCTGTTAGTTCTCCCACTGCTAGAACAACCATATCGGGATTGCGTCTGCGAATTTGATTGACATACGCAGGATCGACATTTTCATCAAAGAGATACTGGATTGGCATCAGCCTTTCTCCTTGCATCTCTTTCTGCTCTCAGTTTGCGGATTTTTTCATAGACTGGACGAGGATTGCGACGTTGTTCTTCTCGCATTTTTTCGCCCCATTCCAACCATTCGGTTATGTACTGACCGACTGCTTCTTTGTTGTGCAGGTAGTACAAAATTGTCGCATAAACTTGTTCGAGGGTGAGCGATGTATAAATGTTGGCAATTTCTTCGGCAGTTCGAGCGCGAAACAGGTATTCATAGAGAATGGTTTCGATGCCGATTCGAGAACCTTTGAGCCGAATATCATCTGGTCTGAGGAAGTTAAAGTAGTCTTCTAGTTGCGTGGTTTGGTGGTTGGCTTCATGAGATTGCTTCTCTTTATTGATTTCTGTTACTTCGGGAACCAGCACAATTACTTCTGCTCGGCTGTTGCGATATAACTTGAGCGGTTCACCAACGCACAATTGTCCTCGATCGTCGATCGTTGCCATCACTTTAATTGCTTTCATATAATCTACCCGATTTACAGGAGCGATATCTGGTATGATTATATCATAACAAATTCGATGGTAATGCTTTTATAATTGACATTAATCGCCGATCGCACTAAAGCCATGACGCAAAATTTAGAAGCAAGTCAACTCTCGCTAAATGACGTTCGTCGCCTTCTCAAATTGGAAAGACAAACAGGAGGAGGTTTTACTGATTTTTTCTCTCTGGAACCTCTGACGGATTTTGAACAGCAGGAATTATTGCAAATCAGCAATGACTTTTGGCGCTATCTAGAAGTGGGAAAGGTTTCTGAAGAATTGGTTAAGTTTTTGTCACTTTCACCGTTAATGAGATTAACGGGATTTTTTAAAGTTCCTGTGGTGCTGACAATGGAAGATAGCATCCCGATCGAGGTTGAGGATGGGGATACTTTAATTAAAGGGCGGTTGGATATCTTAGCCGTAAATCAGCCGGAGGCAGAGCTCGCGGCGGCACAGTTTTGGATTTTGGTAGTCGAGGCGAAAAATAGTGCGATCGATCCTTGGGCCGGTTTGCCGCAATTGCTGACTTATGCTTATAAAAGTTTGCAGCAGCAATCGTCTGTTTGGGGATTGACGACGAATGGACGTAACTATCAGTTTGTGTATCTGACGCGGGGAAATCCTTGTACTTATCAGATTTTACCGGAATTGAATTTGATTGACCCAGAGCGATCGCTCTTGTTGGCGCAAGTGTTGAAAGCGATTTGCAAGTTGCAGAATGTGCAGTTGCAGTTGGCTTAATCTCTGCGGTTAAAAGCTGTGCTTCCCCGTACTGCCTAGACAGATATTCTGTACCACTTTAGTCCTAATCGGCCTCTATCGTCGATGGCAACCAACTGTTGTGAACTTCTGTTGGGAAGTGCTGGGAAATTTAGAAATCAAGATTTGTGAAAAAACTGCAATAGCGAGTGACAAAAGACAAAGTATTCTATACAATAATAAACGGTTAAACCCTGCAACTGAAGGTAAAAAAGTGTCTGAACTTAGACAAAATTTAATTACCAGAGATTGGGTAATCATCGCCACCGAACGGGCGACAAGACCGGATCAATTCGCTAACAAAAAAAAGTGTGTAACAGTAGTGCCACCGCACCGCGCCGATTGCCCGTTTTGCGTGGGAAATGAGGAAGACGGAACCTTAGAAAGTTGCCGTTTGGGCGATCGCACTGGCTGGAAAGTCAGGGCAATTTGCAACAAATATCCCGCCCTCTCCCCGACAGCAAAATGGATGAGGATATCATCGGGAATTCACCGCACGATGGCGGGAATCGGCGTGCACGAAGTAATTGTCGAACATCCGCGACACGATTTGACGACAGCTTTGTTGAGCGTTGAAGAAGTTGCCAACATACTTTTAGTATACCGCCAGCGCTATGTAGAAATTAGAAAAAATCCCTACATTGAAACAATTATTATCTTCAAGAATCATGGGGAAACTGCCGGAACTTCTCTCGAACACCCCCACTCGCAGATAGCAGCGACGCCCGTTGTACCTAGCCAATTTCGCAGCCGCATCGACGAAGCTATTAGATATTTTGACGACACAGGAGAATGTCTGTTTTGCCGGACTTTGGAAGATGAATTAGCGGCGAAGGAAAGAGTGATTTGTGAGAGTGAACATTTTGTCGCTTTTATCCCTTACGCTGCACTTTCACCGTTTCACACGTGGATTTTTCCGCGCCGACATTCCTCTTCGTTTGATGAAATTACTGATGCGGAAATTTCGGATCTTGCTTATACTTTGAAAACTGTACTGGCTAAGCTTTATTACGGATTGAACAATCCCGATTACAACTATAATATTCGATCGGTGCCGATCGCCCAACGGGCAACAAAATACTTTCACTGGTATATCGCCATTATTCCCAGAGTCACCAAGCAAGCTGGATTTGAGTTGGGCAGCGGGATGTTTATCAATACTGCTTTGCCCGAAGAAAGTGCAGCGTTTTTGCGATCGATCGAAATTCCTAGCGACAGTAATTTCCCCCCCATCTAAAGTATCCTACATCACCATAGGTCAAGTTTACTTAAACTGGGGGTGGAAATGCACCCAGCTATTCTGAGTTGCGAGTCTGCGTTGAGGGAGGAAATTGATATTATTTGAGATTTGAGATTAAAGAATTGGGCATAACGCATGATCTAATGGTTTAGATCACCGGCATAAAGTTGGATTCTTTTTTAAACTGCTATAACTTACGCTCTCAAATTATGAACGTACAAATACTTATGGATTTTACCAAACTCACAATAAACTTTCGACATACTGCCAGCCGTCGTCGCTAAAAGTAGCTCTCAACATATCTCTAATTTTAGCATCGATCGATAAGAGTCCCTCGCCAGAGTCGCCATTCTCGCCGATTTCGCAACTGTCTTCAGACATATGTTCTTGGATATGTGCCAGAGTATCGGCGAAATTAGCCAGAAAATAATGTTCGTGCACCCACGCTGTTGGATCTGGTATTGCTGCACTCCCAAAAGCTCGATCGACTAAATCTTTTTTGGCAACATCGTCAGTCTGATTTTTCATGTTGAGCTCGATTTAGGTAGAACTGGTAACTTATCCATTTTAAGCTTAATTGTCAACAGGAACGCGATCCTGATCGACCACAGCAGTGACAAATTTGTGTAGTTTGTGCGATCGCGATCCTAATTTTTTTGTTGCTCGCGTGTTATCATATTACCTCAAACTCGGTTGTCAATAATGTTCACATCGAGCAGAATACACTTGGGAATCATTCCGTGAACTCCTTTTTGAGGATTGTTGACAGCCTGCGTAATCCGAAAATTTACCGCGAGGGAACACAAAACATAAGCATCTTCCTCTTGGAAACCCGCAAACTTTTGCAACCAATAAACCGTCTGTTTTACCGCCAGCTCAAACGCTTCATCTAATGTTCTACCAAATCCCATAATCACAATATGAGTGGGCGTTTCCGCAAACGGAAATATCAGAAATAAATCCTTGCGTAAGATGATCTGAATAGTCCCGTTCATCGAAGTTTCAATCGCAGTACCGTCAACTTCACCGTCTCCTTGTGCCGAATGTCCGTCGCCGATGGACAGTAAACCGCCACGCAGAAAAACAGGTAAAAATAACCGCGTTCCTGGTTGGAGTTCCTGATTGTCCATATTGCCGCCGTAGCGCTCTGGAGGAATAGAAGAACGGTTGATTTGTGCATTGGCAACGCCGATAATGCCAAAAAAAGGATGCAGGGGAATCCGAATGCCGCTACCTGCGGGAAATTCAGCAGTTTTTTGCTCTAAATCTAGCGGAATAAACCGCAATTTAGGTTCGGGGAAATACTCCGGTAAAGCTCCCCATCCGGCGCGAATTGCATTAAATCCTACTGGCAAACTTGGGTAAACATCCTCAATGTGAATTTCTAAAACGTCTCCCGGTTCGGCGTTGTTAACATAAATCGGGCCTGTCAGCAAGTGGGGCCCCGGCCCAACTTTGCGGTTGGGGGGCAAATTCTGACAAATATCTAAAAATTCGGGGGTGAGAAATTCCGGCGGCGCTTTGTCAGCAACATAATATCCTGAATAGGTTTCGATATCGATGCGATCGCCCGAATCGACAGTTAAAGCAGGTTCGATATTCGGAGAAAAACCGCCCAAGTGTACGGTTTTGCAGTTAGCCTTGAGAAGGTGGCGGGTCATGGGATTTTAGATTTTAGATTTTAGATTTTAGATTGAAGGAAGGGTGTTAAGAATGTTATATCGCAAGTCTCAAGCATTTTGGATAATTTTTTTTAATGAACCACAGAGGGCGCAGAGGGCACAGAGAAAGAGAATGGAGAACTCAGAAGATTTCCAAAAAGGGTGGAGGTTTCTTTTATCGGAAATATTTTACTAATTTCTTAACTTTTTGATAACGTGGGTAGTTTAAAATTTAAAGTCGGTGGCGCGGGTTTATATATTATTGGGGTGGGGAGTTCTGTTTGGCTGGTGTAACCCGCCCTTACAAACTAATGACTAATGAATTATGTTAACGCCTTTGCCCAATAAAGTAGAAATTTCTCAAGGTTATTCTCGCAATCCCTGGTTTTTTGGTGTTTTGATTTTGATTGTCCTATTGCTAGGTTTCATGATGCAATCTTACCTTAACAAACCTCAGCTTTTAACCGACCCGTTTCTGCAAGTCCCAACAGCAAACTCGGTGCGAGTTGTCTGGTTCACAGAGTTCGCCGGTACTCGCAACACAGTTGATTACGGCGAAAAATTGAATCAAGTCGTGACGGCAAATACTACCAAGCTAAGCCGCACTCGCGAAGACAAAGACTCGCGCATTTCCGATGAAATGAAACAAAGCATTATTGACAGCAATCCAATTGTCCGCGACATCTGGCGCCACGAAGCAGAAGTCCCCAATTTAATGCCCGGTGTTCGCATTCCTTATCGAGTCACTAGCGAAAGGAAAGACGGCGCATCTGTCAGCAGCAAAGTTTTCACTCTTTCTCCGACACCCGCAGCAGGAAGTGCGCTCAAAATTCTCCTCACTTCCGACCATCAATTGATGCCGATGACAGCCGCCAATCTCCAGAAAGTAGCCGAAACAATTGGCAGAGTTGACGCGGTTTTCATGGCTGGGGATTTAATTAATATACCCGATCGCGCTTCTGAATGGTTTGACGACTACCGAGGCCGCGCCTTCTTTCCCTCTCTGCAAGGTCGCGCATTTTCCGAACTCGACAAAAACGGCATCAAAACCGTTTACAGCGGCGGCGAACTGATCCAACACGCGCCTTTATTTCCCGCCATTGGCAATCACGAAATCATGGGCCGGTTTGCAACCAACAGCAAACTCGATGACCAATTTAATGATCCTTTTCCCCGCGCCGCTGCGGAGAAAATATACGCTCAACGTGCTGCCTCTTTGAATCCCAATAATGACCCTTCAGCGCGGGAAATATGGCTACAAAACAATACTTTTAATAGCGATACCTATGACGAGATTTTCAATTTACCGGGAGGCAAAAATTACTATGCTGTGACTTTTGGCGACGTGCGGTTAGTGACTTTGTACGTTACGAATATCTGGCGGACTCCGAATTTAGATCCGCGTGCGAGAGGCAGGTATCGGGAACGGGACGAAGATTTTAATCATCCCGAAAAATGGGGATACGGACAGCATATTTTTGAGCCGATTGTCAAGGGCAGCGCTCAATATAATTGGCTGCAACAAGAGTTAAAAAGCTCGGAATTCCAGCAGGCAAAATATAAAATTGTGATGTTTCACCACCCGCCACATTCTCTGGGTGACAATATTGTACCTGCTTATACTGATCCAGTGCAAATAGTCGATCGCGCTCTCGATGGCGAGATTAAAATGGTGCGTTACGAGTATCCGAAACAGCAAGATTATCTGATTCGGGATGTAGTGCCGCTACTAGAAACAGCGGGGGTGCAGTTGGTATTTTACGGACATTCGCACTTGTGGAATCGGTTTGTAAGTTCCAGCGGAATGCACTTTTTGGAGAGTTCTAATGTGGGCAACAGTTACGGTGCTTTTGCGGGGAAAAAGCGCCGATTTGTGCCGCCGGCATATCGGGAAGATTACAGCGCTATTGGAGACCCGAACGGATTGGAACCTGTGGTGCCGACTGTTGCGCCTTTGTTGGCAGAAGACGGGGGGCCGCTGCCGTATATTGATAGCAATGATATTACGGCGTTTACTATTTTTGATACGGGGGAGGGTACGGTTAGCAGCTACTATTTTGATACACGGAAACCGGAGTCGGAAGTGGTGAAGTTTGATGAGTTTAAGTGCGAAAGATAAGGGTACGGCAATGCCTATTGGTGTCAACTTAAGGCTGAAATCCTTGATAAATATCGGTTTTACCTGAGTCTAGATCCCCCTAAATCCCCCTTAAGAAGCAGGGTGGATTAATTGTCAAAAGAGTAAACCAGTGGGGCTAGGCTATTTGCTGACGAGCACGCGCCAGATTTAA
>NZ_JAUBUB010000069.1:0-34972 GCF_036705265.1 Microcoleus sp. B4-C2 | reverse complement strand
GACTAATTATGAAATGGAACCGAAAAATAAAAAATAAAGGTAACTTAGTTAATGCAGTTTAGATGTCGAACAGCTTATTATTGGCAAGACTCAAAGACAAAAAAGTGGATAGCCATGACAAATGATGACACAGAAATTGAATTATCTTTACGTGGGATAAGTTGGGAGAGCGAGTTAGGCAATCGCACATTGATTTATAACCTAACTGTTCCACTTGTCAGGAGCAATGTGGATTTGTGTTTATTTAATCTTGCCCCGACGGAGTTGGTAGCTAATAAATCCAGCGCAATTGAGCCATCTATCGTGGCACCCTATGTTATTGCATTAAAATGAATCTGTATAAAATTAACGGTGTGTTGCTTATTTTGGCAAATAATTGCAGGGAAAAGCAAGCCTAAAATTTAGGAGAAGCAAGAGACACCAATTGCTGAAGTTGGTTGACAATAGCTTCCTAATACTATAGTATTCGATTATGACATATAAGATCATTGACTTATTTTCTGGCGCGGGTGGCTTGACTACAGGATTTCACCTGGCTGGTTTTGAATCTTTATGTGCGATCGAGGTGGATGCGAAAGCTCTAGCGACCTATAAGCATAATTACCCAAACACCAGAATTGTTCATCAGGATATACGTGAGCTCAATCCTTTGGATTTGCGATTATGTTTGGGTTTGCAGAGAGAGGAACTAACAGCGTTGATAGGTGGCCCCCCATGCCAAGGATTTTCAAGAAATATTCCTGCTGACTATCGCTACCTCAGCGACTCTCGCAATCAGTTATATCGGACATTTTTAGAATTCGTACAGGAATTTAGACCCCTTTACGTTGTTATGGAGAACGTACCTGAAATCTTGAAAGCTTATGGTGGTGTAGTTAAGAATGAAATTACACAGCAACTTGAGTCGCAAGGTTATAAAGTCACTTATGGATCACTAAACTCCGCGCATTATGGAGTACCGCAGACCAGATCAAGGGCTTTTTTCCTGGCTAGTTTAGATAAACCACTTCAATTCCCTGAACCTACACACGCTGGCGACATTAGAAGCGATTACAGAGCTACTAAATCTTGTTACCAACTTAGTCTCTTAACATCAAACATTTCTTCAGTCGTCACAGTTAGAGATGCGATTGGAGATTTGCCGTCATTGAACGCAGGAGAGGAATATAATGCTGAAGTTTATCCTTTTCCACCCCAAACTGCGTACCAAGCAATGATACGTAATGGAAGTACGAAACTTTTCAATCACGTTGCTCGTGCTTTGAGCCCCATTCAAATGTCAAGAGTGCGTCTTCTTAGTGAAGGGCAAGATGCTAGAGACTTGCCACCAGAATTAGCTCCTAAAAAGCACTATAGCGGTGCATATGGAAGGCTTTACTGGGATAAACCAGCAAGAACTATCACAAGGTGGGTTTTCCATCCCGGATCTGGCAGGTTTTTTCATCCAACCCAAAATCGGACAATTACAATCCGTGAAGCTGCAAGATTGCACTCTTACCCCGATAACTTTAACTTTCTCGGAACATACACTGATATGGCTTCTCAAATCGGAGAATCAGTACCCCCACTTCTAGGTAAAGCAATAGCTGCATCTATTCTCCAAGTTCACTGTCCAAAGACTGTGTACTGAGTTGATCTTGCAAAGCTGAGAGAACAGTTTGCACATATCGATCAAGTGTAATACGAGTTCGCTGAACCCTAATGTGAACTGCTTCTGGAGGAATGGTTCTAGCTCTAAAAAGTTGCTTTTGATTCTTGTACCAAACTAACTCTAGCTTACCTGCAACATTGCCTTGTAGGCCTGCTCCCGGTCTTCCAGTAACTCTATCAACTGTCCAAGCCCAAGAAAAAGCATTTGGGTCAAGTGGAGTAAGAGGGAATTCACAGTAAATATATTCATATCCTCTAATGGTTTTCAGCAGTATGCCTTCATAGCTATTGGTAATGCCCTGTGCTGCTTGACTCGATATAATTTTCTCGTTCCAATGCTGAACAATAGCTGCTCCGAGTTCAGCAGGTGAGGATTGTTCCGTCAAACCAGGAAAACCAAGTTGGGCAGCCTTTTTGATAACATCTGCTCTCTGAATGACAAACAAAAATGTATTTACAACAGTAAGACTATTCAGTTGAAGAGATTTGAGTGACCAACCAGTTGCCGTCGTGGTGTCAACAGCATCATAGAGGAGTTTGCTACGTCCTAATGCTGGATCTGATAAAGGAATATGCTTGACATAATGAAAAATAGCTTCCCAAGTATAATCCTCTATCGAGCCTATAACTGGAGATGCAATGGTAGCAATAATGGCTTGCCTCAATCTTTCAATCTCGTTTTCCGTCAGCACTCAAGTGTTCCTCTACAACTCGTAAAAATTCACCCATTGTTATGTCCAGAGCATTTGTTATGTGACTAAGAACTCTAACAGATGGACTTTTCAGCCCTCGCTCAAGCTGGCTGATATAGGTTCTGTGCAGACCTGTGACTTCTGCCAGATATTCTTGTGACCAACGTTTCTCTATGCGACGACGTTGTATTTCTAGTCCTAAAGTTTGGTCTAGTTTGCTAGGCTGCATAGAGAGAAATAGTAAGGTTTTGAATACAAAAGTTCTACAGACTAAAGTATTCAATGTGGCGATATGAGCACTGAACTCGCCCCCCTCTGGTGGCAATGGCATCTTGGCTGTCTCCAAAAACCTTGGTTTAATCAGCTTTCTTCCCATCCTGCCAAACTTCCCGCTAAATTAAAGAAGTAAAAAAATCATTCACATCCTACCCAGGAGATGCCATGCCTCGCGTCAGAGCACCAGAATTCCCCGGAAACTACCCGTGGCTGAACACCGAAAAACCTTTATCCATTGAATCCTTAAAAGGGCGCGTCGTCCTCCTTGACTTCTGGACGTACTGCTGCATCAACTGCTTGCACGTCCTCCCCGACTTAAAATACCTCGAACAAAAATATAAAGATTCCCTCACGGTTATCGGCGTTCACTCGGCTAAATTTGAAAACGAAAAAGAAGTAGAAAACATCCGCCAAGCTATCCTCCGCTACGATATCGAACATCCCGTAATCGTTGACAGCGGCATGAAAGTTTGGCAAAGCTACGCGGTTCGCGCTTGGCCGACTTTAATGGTGATCGATCCTGAAAGTTATGTCGTTGGCTTTGTTTCCGGCGAAGGCAATAGAGAAGCACTTGACGAGTTAGTTGGCAAGTTAATTGCTGAATACAAAGATAAAAATGCGCTTAATTTTAAAGAACTGCGTTTTACCTTAGAAAAACAGCGCAAACCTGTATCAACACCGCTGGCTTTTCCCGGTAAAGTGCTGGCATTTGCGATCGGTGCAACGGAGGCAAAACATCTTCACCAACAGGTTGCGCTTTTGGGCGAAATGAGTCAGGAAAATGAATCTGTAGATGAAACTGTATTGCCGGGGCCGGCTAATTCAGTCATACAAAACTTAGTGGGTTCTTGCTTATTTATTGCCGATTCCGGCCACAATAGGATTGTTGTCAGCACCCTCGAAGGTGAGGTGCTGCACGTTATCGGTAGCGGTAAACCGGGTTTAACTGATGGGGAGTTTGAAGAGGCTGAGTTTTTTGCACCTCAAGGTATGGCTTTTGATGCAGAAAGTCAGATTCTATATGTTGCTGATACGGAAAATCATGCTGTCAGAAAGATTGATTTTACGACTCAACGGGTGGAAACTGTTGCTGGTACGGGCGAACAAAGTCACGAAATTTCACCCCGCAGCGGCAAGGGTTTAGAAACGCAATTGAATTCGCCTTGGGATTTAGAAAGAGTTGGAAATAGACTTTTTATTGCAATGGCGGGTTCCCACCAAATTTGGGAAATGCAGTTAGACACTGGCACGATCGCCACTTACGCGGGTATTGGCCGAGAATCCTGTGTTGACGGGAATCTTGCAGAATCTGCTTTTTCTCAGCCCAGTGGCCTGTCTACGGATCGATCGGAGTTGTTTGTTGCTGACAGCGAAATTAGTTCGATTCGCGCTGTGGGTATTGATGAAGACCCCAAGGTGCGTACAGTCTGCGGTAGCGGTGAATTGTTTGGTTTTGGGGATAAAGATGGTCGCGCTGAGGAGGTAAGGTTGCAGCACTGTTTGGGTGTTGAATACGCTCAAAATTACCTCTGGGTGGCTGATACTTACAATCACAAAATTAAGCGGATCGACCACCGGGGGGGTACGTGCAGAACAATGATTGGAGATGGTATAGCAGGTTTGGTTGATGCTAAAGGTCTCAAGGCTCGATTTTTTGAACCTTCAGGGTTGAGTGCGATCGGGCCTCATTTGTTTGTTGCTGATACGAACAATCATGTAATTCGGAGAATTGAGTTGGATACGCTGGAAGTCACAACTTTGGATTTCCCCAGTTTGTGTCCTCCTGATGTTTGTCTTCCTGATTAAGTCGATCGACTTTTTTGACTTCAGGCACGGTTCTCAATTCTCGTGATTGCCAGATTGATTGTGGTAAAGTAGGGTGATCTTCGGCGCACCTTACCACAATTTTCAAGCCAAGTAATACCAATTTCATAAAGTAGCGCTAGATATTACCCCCCCAACCCCCCCTTATTAAGGGGGGGCTAAGACTTCATCCATAGCACATCTTTAGAAAAATGGTATAAGTTAACCTAGCACGCAGAAACCGGGTTTTTTACCGAATCTGCGGCCTACAACAGGTCTTTTCGTAAAAAAACCCGGTTTCTAAACAATCGTGCATAAGTCTTATGTGGTTAATTCAATGGTGAGTTAACCCGCGATCGCCCGTATTAAATAATCGCAAAAATCCTCGCCCCAATCTAAAATTCCGAATAGCTCAGCAGCCGCACTATTTTTTCATTATCGTTCAATTCGCCGACAATTCGGCGCACGGGTTTCGGCCAGATTTTGATCAAAGTAGGAGTTGCTGAAATCTGATCTGCCTCAGCTTGGTCTGGATGTTTCAAAACATCAATTACTTTTAAAGTGTAGGGACGATCGAGGCATTGCTCTAAGAACTGGTGTAAAGTTTCGAGGGTGCGTTCGGTGCTGGGGTTGCTGCCGGAAACAAACAGACGCAAAACGTACCCTTGAGTTTGGGGCGGTGGGGTGAGTGCTGTTGGTTTGGGAAGCCGTGTCTGCTGCGCTTGCGGAAAGCCCAAGGGAGTTACGATCGAACTGCTCCAATCCGATCGAGCTTCGGGGCTGGCATACTGTACAACTAAGTCGTGATTTTCCCAAAGTTCGGGGAATTGTTCGTGATAAGTAGCAATCGCCATCGGTTCGCACATTTCTTCGCTCCGGGGATGCCACACTAAGTCGCCAGTCCCAAAAATGGCGTTCAGCAGTGTTTGATGTCGCAGCACGGGGGGGTAGGCCTCGGCAGCAACCCGCACCTGCCGATCGCCTGGATCGAGCCAGGAGTCAACGGTTGCCGTGTAGCAAGGTATCAGAAAATGCGGCGGTTCCGACAAACCGAGGATCTCCTGTAGAGCTACGCACAACTGCAAATGCCACCGAGTTTGCTTGCGGGGGTCTATGCAATAGATTAAGTCTCCCCCTGGTGTAAACAGCGCAATGCCTTTGAAAATTTCTGGCAAAATAGGGCGATCGACTTTCAATTCAGTACACCAATAAAAGTTAACAGTTAACAGTTAACTTTTAACTGCTAACTGTTAACACTCGACCTTTAGACTCGACCTCGGAGCATCTGAGCCATTTCGTTCGGGAACGGCGAGTTCTCTACACAAAGTTCTTCAGTAATCCGACCTTCTTGATAAAGACCGTAGAGCGACTTATTCATCGTCGTCATGCCTTCATAAGTATCTTTGATCATGATTTGATTAATTTCCTCATTCTGGCCCTTCAGAATGTATTCCTTAACCACGTCGGTATTGATCATAACGTCGTGGAAAGCAGCCCGCTTTCCGTCTGTGGTTTTGCACAGCAGTTGAGCAATAATCGCCACTAGGGATTCGGAAATGGAAACCCGTATGGCCTCCTGTTCTTCCGCCCCGAACATATCAAGAATCCGGTTCAGGGTTTTAACCGCACTGTTGGTGTGCAGGGTTCCTGCAACTAAGTGACCGGTTTGAGAGGCTTTGAGGGCGATTTCCACCGTCTCTCTGTCCCGAATTTCTCCTACTAGCAGCATATCGGGGTCTTGTCGCAGAGCGCCTTTGAGAGCGCTCATAAACTTGAGGGTGTGCCTGCCGACTTCCCGGTGCTTAATCAAGGATTTTTTGCTTTCGTGTACGAATTCTACCGGGTCTTCGATCGTGATGATGTTGTAGGCTTTATTCTTATTGATGTAGTCGATCATCGCGGCCAAGGTGGTAGACTTACCCGAACCTGTCGGCCCTGTCACCAAAATCAGCCCTTTGTGGTAGCCACATATTTTCCTAAATACCTCCGGCAGTTTCAATTCCTCCATTGTCAAGATTTTGGCAGGAATTAGCCGCAGCACCATTGCCGGGCCGGCCAAGGAGTCCATGCAACTGATCCGAATGCGGACGAACCCGAAGTCGAAAGCGCCGTCAAAGTCTAGGGTTTTTTGGAAAATTTCAATTTCTTCATCGCTCATGCACTCCCGCAACCAGCCAAAAAACGTATCTAAATCCGTCGGTGGATAGCCGATGTCGGCAATCTCGCCCCGCGTGCGGAAGCGGGGAACTTCGTTTACTCCGAGGTGAAGGTCGGATACTCCTTCTTCTTTGGCTCGCATGACTAGCTCTTTCAAAGTCGGAGATCCGCCGCTGCTAGAACTCTGGCTTTTAGGTGTGGCGAAGGATTGCGAGGCTGGTGCTGGTGCCGGTGGCGCTGCTGGTGCTGGTGCCGGTGGCGGTGCTGGTGGCATTCCTGCTGCTCTGGGGGGCATTCCGGGAGCAGGAGGGCGGGGCATTCCGGGTGGTGGGGGGGCTCCGGGTACGGGCGGGCGAGGAGCGGGCGGATGCTGTTGTGTCATATGCGCTACCTTAAGTTGGTGAGAAGGCTGACTCGAACAGATGATTTGTGGGAGTTGAACAATGCCGATCGCCATTGTGCGCGTCTTGCACAAAAGCTTAACTGTTGTTCTCAGTCTATCCCAAGAGGGGGTCGTAGTGCTGCACTACTAAGGAACCATTCTGCCAATTGGAGGATGCCATCACTCTCGATATATGATCAAATATGGATTTTTGACTTTTTTGGATAAATTTTTTAAGGAAAAGAGTTTGCCGCAACTCAACAGTATTAAATTATACTTTGCCCAACTATTAAGGACTTAAACGGATGAATTCTGTCGATCGGGCTTTTACTCCAGCTTTGGAGTTGGCGGAGTCGATCCGCACGCTGGAAGTGTCGCCTTTAGAAATTGTCAATCTGTACTTGGAACGCATTGAGCGATTAAACCCTGAGCTGGGCAGTTATTTTACTGTAACGGCCGATCGGGCGATCGCCCTAGCTAAATCTCAAACCGAACAACTAGCTGGGTTAAACAAGCCACAGGAATTGCCACCTTTTTTCGGAGTGCCGATCGCCATTAAAGACTTGACACCCGTTACCGGCGTTCCGTGTACCTACGGCACTCAGGCTTTGCTGGGTAACATCTCTGCCTACGACGAGTCAGTAGTATGGCGGATTAAAGCAGCGGGATTTAACATTCTGGGGAAAACAGCAACCTCTCAAATAGGCTCATTACCTTACACCGAACCAGAAGGTTTCCCACCCGCGCGCAATCCCTGGAATTTAGACTATACACCCGGAGGTTCCAGCGGAGGCTCAGCGGCGGCTGTAGCAGCGGGTTTGTGTGCGATCGCCCAAGGTTCAGACGGCGGCGGTTCGATTCGAGGCCCAGCTTCCTGCTGCGGTTTAGTAGGCATTAAACCGTCGCGGGGGCGAGTTTCCTGGGCACCTGTCGGAGATTACCTCAGCGGCATTTCTGCCAACGGCCCACTGGCGCGCACTGTAGCTGACGCCGCCGCACTTTTGGATGTGATGTCAGGCTACACAACAGGCGATCCGTACTGGCTACCCGATTCAAATCCGACTTTTCTAGAGGCTTCCCGTCAAAAGTCGGGCAAACTGCGAATTGCGTTTTCTACCAGTATTTCCCCTGTGGGCGAGGCTGCGCCTATCTGTCAGCAAGCGGTACTCGAAACAGTAAAATTATTGACAGATTTGGGTCATGATGTCGAACCTGGATGCCCGGATTTTACGGGTTTAATCGAACCGTTTATCGCAATTTGGCAGTCTGGGGCCGCGGCAAGTGGCATTCCCGGCCCTGCTTTGGAACCCATGAATCGCTGGCTGTTAGAAAGAACTATTTCGGCTGGGGAATATTTGCGGGCGGTGAATCAAATGCAGGTGATTTCACGGCGGATTGTGGGATTCTTTGAAAAATTTGATGTGTTAGTTTTGCCGACTTATATGCACTCGCCAATCCGGGTTGGGGAGTGGGCAGATTTGAGTTTTGAAGAAACTTTGCAGCGCATTATTAATTGGGTAGCTCCTTGTCCGCCGTTTAATGCTAGCGGTTTGCCTGCGATCGCACTGCCTGCTATTTTAGATAACAACGGTTTGCCCGTGGGAATTCAAATTATCGGGCGGCCCGCGGCCGAAGCAACTTTAATTACTTTAGCGGCGCAGATGGAAGCGGCGAAACCTTTCCCGGTTTTAGATTTTAAATAGGGAAGAGCAAGGGATAAAAGCACGTTTTCCTTTTTTAGGGGTATGCCAAATCAGGATTTGTGTGCGGGGAACTAGAAATCTGGTTTTTCGCATAAATTTCTATTGACTGTTGACCCCCTCGCATCCAGGATACCCGCCACGTGATTCATCCGTCCAGAAATAAAAAACCTCTATCCGATAAAGCAGCCCCCGAATTGATCTCGCGCAAGTCAATGCTTCAATTCTAAAATCTAAAATCTAAAATCTAAAATCTAAAATCGATTGACTGTTTGACATTTGAACAATACCGATGCCACGGGAAACGAGAGGATTGAGAAAGGGGACAAATTTCAGGTTTAATTATGGCAAGGAAATATAAAATACTTCTTAAGATACTTGACATCTTTGGGAAAGAGGCTACAATATTTTCAAATTAATTCCCGATGGCGGGTGTATCTAAAAAAATAGCTTATGTTTAACACAGCAGGACGGTTTCCAGAAAATCCGATTCCGGGAAATGTTGCGGGTGTTTCAGCGGAAATACTAGACTTATTTGGCAGTAAGTTCGATCGCTTAAATCAGATCGGGACAATTGCCGTAGGCGATACCAATATTTTATTTGATACCAGCTACGATTTGACTGAAAAACGCGATGGGGCGGCGGCTGCGACTGGTAGTGCGATCCTCTACGAGGGCTTCGCTAACGGCCTTTTTGGGCCATCCACCGACTTCGGTCTCCCATCGTCAGGAAGCGACAATATTAAATTTGATAGTAGTCTAAAATCCCCGACCGCTACCTCCACTCAAGGTGAGATAGACGAACTGACAGGGATGGCTTTACCTGTTGGTGAACTCTCCCTATCCCAAACTTCTTCCCTATTTCCTGATGAAAACTGGGCTTTCAATTTTAAAAATTACACCATCGATCACCAAGGTTTAAACACCCTCAACCTTAAAGTTGGTTACGGGTTAAAACCGGGAATTACCCCAAACGAATATCCAGATTTTGTGCCCATTTACCAAAGCATTGATAATTTCCTAGTTAACTACCCGAACGAAACAGATTTCTGGGAAATTCTCAACAAAAATTTGACGGAAAAGGTGCTTACTGAAAATCCGGTACTGACAGATGTTACGATTCAACTGGAAGTTTTGCCAACGGAGGTATTGCCCTACGATCGCGCCAGTACAGTTTTCCGCAGTCAATCGGGCAAAATCACAGAAGATTGGAATTTTTCAGTCAAAGACTACGCAATCAATCACCAAGGATTGAACAAGGTCAATCTCGATATAGATTACCAGTACAAACCGGAAATCGCTCCCAATGAATATCCCGATTTTGTGCCAATCTACAATAGCATTGATAACTTTTTAACCACATATCCGAACGAAACAGATTTTTGGGAAGTTGTCAATAAAAACTTGACTCAAAATATCCTCAACGAAAATCCTGCATTGGCGGCAATTAAGATAGACTTCAACGTTCTGCCAAGCCAAACCTTGCCCTACAACCGCACCAGCAAAGTTACTCGCACTCAACCCAGCAATCCTCAAGGAACTTTCCTAGTTGGCAATAGCCGGGGAAATAATGTACTTCGGTTTGACGGCAATACCGGCAATTTTCTAGGCGAATTTATTCCACCGGGAAGCGGCGGTTTGTTCAATCCAGATACGATCGTTTTTGGGCCCGATGGCAATGGCGATGATCAGTCGGACATTTACGTTACTAGCGGCGACAAGCCCGGAAATTCGGGAGAACCGACAGCATCTGCGGTATTGCGGTATGACGGAATTACTGGCGCATTTATTGACAAGTTTGTCGGCGATAATCCGAACACGGCGGCCGATGAAACTGGCGGATTGTTTCGCCCTTACGGTTTAGCTTTTGGCCCTGACGGTAATTTTTATGTCAGCAGTTTTTTGAGTGACCAAATTCTGCGATATAACGGCCAAACAGGACAGTTTATTGATGTATTTGCTTCGGGAAATCAGCAAGCGGGAGGATTGAATGGCCCGAACGGTTTACTGTTTGCTCCTGACGGCAATTTGTACGTGACAACGCAGGGGAGTGTGGCGACCAACGGTCAACCAGATTTTAGCGCAGGTTTCCCCAGTCAGGTGCTGCGTTACAACCCGCAAACCCGGCAGTCAAGTATCTTTGCTTCGCCCGATCCTTCGCCTCGGAGTCAGGGATTTGCAAGTCTTTTGGGAATGGCAATCGGGCCCGCTGACGGCGACCTTTATGTCAGCGATTTTGCTAACGATATCAGGCGCTACAATTTAAAAACTGGGGAATTGGTCAAGGTTTTATCTACCAATTATACTGATACTTCCCCCAGTAGCAATTATGTAGGTAGTTTGGCTTTTTCGCCGATCGGCAATTTGTTTGCAGTTGGCTTTGACAACCGCGCCAATGCTAACGGTGCCGGCGCTGTTTTGCGGTATAATGGCAAGACTGACGAACCGCTGCCAATATCGGGAAATCCTGGGTCGAGTAACAGTTCTATTTTTGTCCCTCCCGACAGCAAGCTACAGCGTCCAATAGGAATTGCTTTCTTTCCGTCCGATGCTCAACTGACGGAGAAATGGAATTTTACATTGGCAAATTACCCCATTAATCATCAAGGGTTAAACAACCTGAATATTGATGTAAATTATAAGTACAAAGACGGGATTCAAAATTCTGAGTATCCTGATTTTGTGCCGATTTACAAGAGCATTGACAATCTTTTAGTTAACTACCCGAACGAAACAGATTTTTGGGAAATTGTCAACAAGAATCTGACCGAAAAAGTGCTTGCTGACAACCCGGCACTTTCGTCGGTGACGGTTAATTTGGATGTTTTACCGACGAACCGATTGCCTTACGAGCGCAGCAGTACCGTTACTCGCACTCAAGATGGTAAATTAGGCGAAGCATGGGATTTCAAAATTCCTAATTACTCGATCGATCACCAGGGTTTGAATAACCTCAATATGGATGTCAAATATCAGTACAAACCAGGAATTACGCAGGATGAGTATCCAGACTTTGTGCCGATTTACCAAAGCATCGACAGTTTCTTGACTAATTATCCCAATGAAACGGATTTCTGGGAAATTCTTAATAAGAGTTTGACGCAAAAGCTGCTAGCCGAAAATCCGGCTTTGGATGCGTTGCAAATTAATCTGGAGGTTTTGCCGACTAACAGATTGCCTTACGAGCGAGCTAGCATTGTGTCGATCGCTTAGCCTATCATTGAAAATTAGATGGAAAAATCTTGACAAGAAATACATACTTAGCTACCGTAAGGGTAAGGTTAAGTACGTTGCGTAGAAACCAGGTTTTTTCGTGTCCAAGACAAACCCATTTAAATTGTCTGTTGTGGTGAAAAACCCGGTTTTTAAAAGAAACCGGGTTTCTGAATTAGACCGAGTTTGCCAAAGTTCATCTTGGGATGTATGTCTGTGTCTCCCTGCATTTGATACCTAAATAGTGGTGGACGCAAATAGGATAAAAAACCAGGTTTCGGCGTTAAAGTCGATCGCTCACAACCTGTTATTTTGACTCTTAACCTGGTTCTTGTGCTTCCAGGACTGAAAAATATAGTTTTTTTTATCGGAGTTCGTGCTGCGCCCAATTTCTAGTCATCCAACCCATATTTTACCAATAAACCCAGTTGCTCCCGCCCAGTCCTACTTATTACCAATTACGCTGTAAAATATTGATAATACCTCTTTAGATTGATAGACATTTTGATTATTTCCTTTTAAAACTGGTAGCAGTTCGCTGCCAATATGTAGGGTAAAAAATTTATGTTAACTTCCGGGCCAATTACCGCCCCCGTTCCCGTTTTCCTGGTTCTTTTAGCAATCATGCTACTCGCGCCGCTGGTATTTGAGCGCTTGCGACTACCGGGAATAGTGGGTTTAATTATTGCTGGCGTAATTGTCGGGCCCAACGGTCTCAATTTGCTGCAACGAGACGCTACTATTGTTTTGCTAGGTACTGTAGGATTGCTGTTTTTGATGTTCCTAGCGGGACTGGAAACTAGCCTTGACGATCTCAAACTGAATGCGGACAAAGCTGTCATATTTGGGCTAGCTACTTTTGCGCTACCGATGATATTGGGGACAGGGGCGATGCTGCTGTTGGGATATAGCTGGCTGGCTGCAATTTTAGTCGCTTCTTGTTTTGCTACGCACACACTTTTAGCGCTGCCAATTCTCACCAAATTGGGATTGATGCGAACTCAGACTATTACTACGACTTTGGGCGGGACTTTAATTACGAATGTGTTGGGACTGTTGGTGCTGGCTATTGTTGTTAAAGCTTACAAAGGAAATCTAACTCTCGATTTTTGGCTGTTTCTCATTCCCTCTCTTGCTATCTACACTTTTGCTACTTTGTGGGGCGTTCCCAAAATCGGTCGCTGGTTTTTTAAGAAATTTGGACATGACGAGAATGCCGAATTTATATTTGTATTAGCAACCCTCTTTCTAGTTTCTTACGCAGCAGAACTAATTGAAATTGAGGCAATTATTGGTGCATTTTTATCGGGAATTGCCATTACTCAAATTATTCCCAAAATGAGTCCCCTGATGAATCGGATTGAGTTTATTGGCAATACGCTGTTTGTGCCGTTTTTTCTGATTTCTGTGGGGATGTTAATTGACCCGCTAATTTTGGTAAAGCAGCCGCAGTCTTTGTTGGTGGCGGCGGTGATGATTTTAGCAGAGGTGGTGAGCAAGTTTTTGGCAGCTTGGCTACCGGGGAAATTATTTGGCTTTGAGTTTCCGAACATTATGGTAATGTTCGGCCTTTCTGTTGCTCAAGCTGCTTCTACTTTGGCGGCGATTACGGTTGCTTTTGAGATTAAATTGGTCGATCGCGTAACGGTGAACGGCATCATTGCCATGATTTTAGTAACTTGTGTCGCTTCTCCTTGGATTGTATCTCGGTGGGGTCAAGAAATGCAGCCGCCGGGGTCGAGTTTGCCGGTTCCTACTGCGGGAAAGCATTCATGGGGAGAGCGAGTTTTAGTGCCTGTTGCTAATCCGAATACGGAAGATAATTTGCTGCGTTTGGCTTTGATTTTAGCAAAAACATCTCAGGGAACTTTGCTGCCACTGCATATTTTGTCCGATCGCGGGGAAGCAATTTCGCCCGCAGAGAAAATGCAGCAAACTCAACTTTTGACTGCTGCGGAAACTGTCGCCCATGCGGCTGCTTGTGCGGTTGAACCGATCGCGAGGATAGATGATGCGATCGATCGCGGAATTCTGCGGAGTGCAACCGAACGCGAGGCTAGTTTAATAGTTTGCGGTTGGAAGGGATTTTCCACAACTCGCGACAATTTTTTTGGCAGCATCATTGATACTGTGATCAGGCGATCGCCCGTACCCGTACTGATTGCTCGATTTCCCGATCCTCTCCAGAATACAGCCAGAGTTCTTTTGGCGGTAACTGACAGCGAGTTGACTCGGTTTGGATTTCAGGAAACAGTGGATATTGCTAAGAGTTTAGCCGATGAACTCAAGGCGACTTTGCAAGTGTTGTTGGTGGCGACAAAACGGGAACAAAGCAACAAAAGTGCGGCGGAGGTGGAAATTCTTTCTGAGATACCAGTAAATCGGGTGCGAGGAAATTTTATCAAGCTAGTTTCGCAGAATTTGTTAGAACACGATTTGCTAATTTTAACCACAATTTCTCACCAGAATTTGTGGGAAAAACCGGGAACTCTCAAAGAACCAGAAGCGATCGCCCGGACTCACCAAAATATTTCGATGCTTGTTGTTTATTTTCCTGTATACCAACCCTAAATCATTGGGGTAATTATTGTAGGGGCAACCACGGGGGGTTTGCCCCTACAACAATTACACAATTCATTTAGGATTGCTGTAGTTGCCCTTGTGCGCTCTTTCCTAAGCTAAGAAAGAGCGCACAAGGGCAACTACATACCTAAAATTTCAGCTTTATTTGTGACAATTGTGTAAGTCTTATATTTAATCCTAATCCAACGGAATTGCTAGCAAAATTTCCGCACCTTGGCGCGGTTTGGGAATACACTCGATCGCTCTTTTCACTCGCGAAGTTGATATTTTTTGGGCTGCAGATTAAAAAATCCTTCAACTCATCATCATTAGCACTCGCACAAGAAGTGCACTTAGGTACGGAATGTGCGATCGGCCAGTAAATATGCGTAGAGGCTTTGCCGATCGCACCCCGATGCAGGCAATTTCTCGGCATCTAGGACAATTTCTCGGTATCTGGGAGAATTTTGAGAATATGGTGATCTACCCCCTCTAGTTCAATAAGGTAAAAATGAGCATCAGACCAAATTTCAGATGGTTTTCTTCGGTGGCGAGTGTTTTGGGTTCGATTTCGATCGGCCCTTTGAGCGACGCGACATCCTCTGTAAAAGCTGCAGAAACGGTTGTTGTCCGCAAAGGTATTTTAGAATCTTCAATATCGGTTGCGGATTTGCGCGAACTCGCAGAAACAGGAAAAGTCCCCGCCAAACTGCAAGCTTATGCCAATCTCTTGTCTGACGAACAGCGGAGTAAAATTTTTCGGGCGCTGCAAGCGAAAATTCCCCTAAATGTAGTCGGCCTGAGCAACTTGCTAAATACGGGCATCGGCACTGGCATCCTGACGGATTTGACTACTGTCATACCCAGGCGCGACGGTGGGGGTGTGGAAGCGCTGCGAGCCGCTCTGGTGCAGGGAGCAAAGGCGTCGGAAGGCTTATCGATATTGAGTTTCATTGAATCTTATCCGAGCTCGCGGGTCGTGGTGGATCTCGATCGAGCTTTCGCTGTTTTGGGAAATATGAACGTAAGTTTTTGGCAAACTCAGCGCTTTATGGCGGCGATCGCACCTCAGTTAGCAGCGGTTAAACCCGCGTTTAAGCTGCCTTTCGATCCCACCCAACCAGGCCCTAATGTCGTGCAGGTACGGGCGCTAGATTTGAACGATAGCGCCCGCAATCGACCTATTCCGGTTGATGTGTACTGGTCAAGAGCTGCGACAGCCGACAAACCGACGATCGTCTTTTCTCACGGGTTGGGTTCCGTCCGCACGGATTTGCGCTACTTAGCCGAGCATTTGGCGTCTCACGGCTATGTGGTAGCAGCTTTAGAACATCCCGGCAGTAACGAGACGAATACCAATGCTGCAATGGCGGGGATGTGTCCGTTGCTAGCTCCTCAAGAGTTTTTAGACCGTCCCAAAGACATCAGTTTTGTACTCGACGAACTGACAAAATTGAACCAAACTGATGATAACTTGCAGGGGAAAATTGCGATCGACCGATCGATAATAATTGGTTATTCCTTCGGCGGCGCTACAGCCTTGTCCGTGGCCGGCGCCGAACTGCAATTGAGCGGACTCAAACAAAGGTGTCAGGGGGATTTGATTGGGTTCAGCTTAGGCGAAGGCATTCAGTGCGCGGCGGCGGGATTGCCCGAAGAACGGTATCAATTGCGGGATGGGAGGATTAAAAGGGCGATCGCCATGAATCCGATCGCATCATTATTATTTGGAGAAACGGGCTTAAGTAAAATTAAGATTCCCACATTAATAGTAGCATCTTCTGCCGACAAAACCACTCCTGCCTTAGCCGAACAAATTGCCGGCTTTCCAAAAATTCCCTCTCCTAAATGGCTAGTTGGTTTTGTAGGAGGAACCCACTTAAGCGTCAAAGATCCGAGTACAACTTTAAACCAAGTTCGCAGGCCGAGCACAGTAATTACCGGCGATGAACTTGTCGGCGACCAAGCTGTTAGCATA
This sequence comes from Microcoleus sp. B4-C2, assembly GCF_036705265.1. NCBI lineage: Bacteria > Bacillati > Cyanobacteriota > Cyanophyceae > Oscillatoriales > Microcoleaceae > Microcoleus > Microcoleus sp. B4-C2. Next base: position 18,559 of record NZ_JAUBUB010000069.1, on the reverse strand, counting down.
CGCAATTATATTAAAGCTGTAAGTTTGGCTACCGCCGCTCAACTGACTGCTGAAGCTGAGAAATATGCAGTCTTTCTAACACCTGAATACGCACAATTTGCTTCTACATCGGCAATCCCGGTGCGGCTAGTAACAGAAATTTCCCCGGAAATTAATACCGTCGTGCAAACTTTTATTCAAAGGAATAAGTAGTTATTAGTCATTAGTCATTAGTCATATCATGTCCGGTCAATTAACCATGATTCCTGTAGGGGCGGGTTCGCCAAGATATTGAATAGAAACGGGAAAATCTGTAAACCCGCCCCGACCTTTAATCGCCGTCAATCGATGGGACATAATATCATTAGTCATTAATCATTAGTCATTAGTCATCAGCTAATAACTAATGATAAAAACTTGTAGTAATATCAAATAAGGTGACATCGAAATTATACTTGAGTGCGATCGTCCCGGTCGATCCTGAGAGCGCGGAGCCACACGGGAAGCTCCTACTACACTGGGAAAATTATGATTCCCATGTCAGCGGAAACGAGATTACGACTAGCAGCCTTTCCTTCTGTATGCGTGGCCGCTTAGCCCCCAGGGTGGATTTTCTTCTTAAGCTGTTTCTGATATTTTTTGTCCGTGCAAGGGCAAAATATAACCAAGCGCTTTCACAAACTCTACTCCCCAACTGCGATGCCTAAAAAAAATCTTATCCCACTATTGATTCTGTTGGCAGCCCTGTTTACCCTTTACGGTGACACTTTAACTTTTCTCCCCAAACCTGTAAGAGATAGTAGCGTGGCCAGTCGAAAGTTCTTCGTCGGGTTGTGGCCGGATTGGTTGAGGCCGAGAGATTTCAACGAGAAAAGGCAACAGGATCTGGATAAATTGCAAAAAACTCCTAGCCCGAGTCGATAGTTTTGAGCTACCAGCGAGAAACCCGGTTTCTCTAACAATACTTAGCCATTTTCTTGTAGGTTGGGTTAAGCGAAGCGAAACCCAACAGTACGATTTTAGATTTGGGATTTTAGATTTTTCCTCCAATCTCAAATCGATTAAACTTGAGATTTTATACCAATTTTTTATGAAGCCCTGTAGAATCCGATCCCCCCTAGCCCCCCTTAATAAGGGGGGGAAAAGATTTCGATCAAAGTCGCCCAACAATCAGGGGGATTTAGGGGGATCGAGATATGTGCAACTTCACATTAAATTGGTATTAGATTTTCCTCCCAGCAGTAAGGTGTGCAATGCACACCCTACAGATAGAGGTTATGCGTCCAGGACTATTTTAGATCGATCCTCCCATCTAAAATCTAAAATCTAAAATCTAAAATTGATTAAGCGTGCTTTTTCAACCAGCTAAACATAGCTCGCAAATCTTTACCAACTTCTTCAATAGGATGTTCAGCTTCCTGACGGCGCATGGAGGTAAAACCTGGCTTGCCGGCTTGGTTTTCCAGAACGAATTCGCGGGCAAATTGACCGGATTGAATTTCGCTGAGAATCTTACGCATTTCGGCGCGGGTTTGATCCGTGACGATGCGGGGGCCGCGAGTTAAATCGCCGTATTCTGCGGTATTGGAGATGCTGTCGCGCATTTTGGCGAGGCCTCCTTCTACTACTAAGTCAACGATAAGTTTAACTTCGTGCAAACATTCAAAATAAGCTAATTCCGGTTGATATCCGGCGTCAACTAAAGTTTCAAATCCAGCTTTAATTAAGGCGCTCAAACCGCCGCACAAAACTACTTGTTCGCCAAAAAGATCCGTTTCTGTTTCTTCGCGGAAAGTGGTTTCCAGGATGCCGGCTCTGGTGCCGCCGATACCTTTAGCATAGGCCATTGCCCGATCGCGCGCTTGACCGGAAGCATCTTGATATACTGCAAACAAACTCGGAACACCTTCCCCTTGTTCGTAAGTCCGTCGCACCAAGTGTCCGGGGCCTTTGGGGGCAACCATTACTACGTCTACATTGGCAGGGGGAACAACTTGGCCGAAGTGAATGTTAAAACCGTGAGCAAATGCTAAAACATTTCCTTCAGAAAGGTTCGGTTCGATTTGTTCTTTGTAAATAGTTTTTTGAACTTCATCGGGCAATAAAATCATGATGAAGTCAGCAGCGGCTGCTGCTTTGTCTACCGGGTGAACTGTTAAACCCGCGTCGGTTGCTTTGGCGGCAGATTTGCTACCGGGATACAAACCGACAACGACATTCATGCCACTGTCTTTGAGGTTAAGCGCGTGGGCGTGTCCTTGGGAACCGTAGCCGATGATAGCAATCGTTTTGTTGGCTAAGAGGTCTAGGTTCGCGTCGGTGTCGTAATACATACGGGCCATAATCCTTGTCTCCTGAGATGCAAATTGGGTGATTGACTGCAAAACTCTCATTTTATCAAAGTAGGGTACTTTTTTTACATAATTTTTTTAATTAAGATTTGAGCGGGGGAAATTTTAGCGAGATCGCGCTGAATTTAGCAGGGTTTGTCGCCGAGTCAAATATAATTGTCAATAGCGTGCTGTGCATTTGAAAAAACCTCACATCTTGCACCATTCTCAAGAACAGGCAAGATGCCTGTTCCACAAAGAGTGAATTTTGTTGTGGAACAGGCATCTTGCCTGTTCCTAAAAAGCTTATTGAGAATGGTGCAACATCTCAGAAAAACAAAACTAACTAACTTTTTTAAGATGAAAATAAAAGCAATACATCATGTGGCGATTATTTGCTCGGATTACGAAGCCTCAAAAAAATTTTATGTAGAAGTATTGGGATGTTCCATTATCAAAGAAACTTTCCGAACCGAAAGGAATTCTTACAAACTAGATTTGCGAGTCGGAAACGGCGACACCATCGAGCTTTTCTCATTTCCCCATCCTCCTGAAAGAGTTAACAATCCTGAAGCTTGCGGTTTGAGACATTTAGCTTTTGCCGTTGAAGACATAGAATCATCAGTTGCTTACTTAAAATCTCAACAAGTAGAAGTAGAAGAAATTCGCCTTGACCAGATTACAGAAAAACGGTTTACATTTTTCCGAGATCCCGACAACTTACCGTTAGAAATTTATGAAGATTAAGGAGTTTATATATTTTGTCAAGCCGTTATTAAGTCAACCAGCCCGTAGTGCTGACTATACAAACTGCATCATTCATCCCCAATCTAAAATCTAAAATCTAAAATCTAAAATCTAAAATCTAAAATCTAAAATCTAAAATTGTATAATGGACTCTATCATTAGAAACACAATCACGGTAGGATTGCCTGCTTTAATGCTATTTATAGCCATATTAGCTACAGGTAAAACAGGTAACGCAGCCGTTTGGTCGGGTTTGGTTAAAGTCGGCGGTTCCTTTGGTATCCTGGTCGGTTTATGTGTGTTGGTATTTGTAGGATTTGTTGCCAATTATTTTAGTTATTTTGTGGTAGATAGCTTGCTGGTGAGATTTTATCAAAAGCGGCGACTGTTGGAACAGCCAGAACAACTGGTAACAGAAATTGATAAATTGCCGATTACCAACGACCTCAAAATCAAGCTCAAATGGGCGGTGATGCACAGCAGAAACTACAAAATCCTTAGCTTGAAGCACGTAATTTTAAAAGGGTTTATTATCGCCGCAACTGTAAATGCTGTATTGTCAATAGTCGGTTATTTGGGAGAATTAAACATTTTTTTTGAATTGAGTTCTCATTTTAAACTACAATATCTGCTGGTAGGTTTCTCTACTTTTATATTCTTCGCTCTCGTGCGCTCAAAAAAAATATGGTGGCTGGTGAGCGCATTTTGCATTATCATTAATTTGGCGGAAATTGTTCCTTGGTACTTTCCAGCCCCCGCCTTTGCAGGAGCAACTCCCGGACACAACTTGCGGATTTTGCATTCAAATGTTTTAAGGGGTAATCGGCAATATTCTGAGGTGATATCGCTGGTTAAAGCAGAACAACCGGATATCGCGGTTTTTGTAGAAGTCAACTCATCTTGGGCAAAACAGTTATCGGTTTTAAGCGAGATTTTTCCTTACTCTTCTACCCAGCAAGAATCTGAGAGATTTGGCAGTGCAATATACAGCAAGCTGCCTTTAGAAAATTCTTCGGTTAAAGCCTTTTCAAATCGAAGAAAGAGCTTGTCGGCGGATGTTAAATTTCAAGGTAAAATCATTTCTCTGATTCTTGCTCATCCGACTGTGCCAGTCAAACAGGAGAGTTTTATCGATCGCAACCAACAGCTAGCAGGCATCGGCGAGTATGCAGCCCAAGTAAAAAATCCGCTGATTGTGGTTGGAGATTTAAATACCACAATGTGGTCGCCATTCTACAAAAATATGGTAAAAACCGGAAATTTGCGAAATGCGCGATCGGGTTTTGGCATTTTACCGACTTGGCCGACTTTTATGCCGCTGGCTTATATTCCGATCGATCACTTTCTAGTCAGCAAAGAAATTGGTGTGTTGAAGATTCGTACTGGCCGCAATGTCGGTTCGGATCATTTGCCGTTAATTACAGATTTGGTCATTTGAAGGAAGTTAAAGCAGTAACTGATTAGAACTCCGATGTTTCATTATTTTTAGGAACGGGCAAGATGCCCGTTCCACAATAAAACTGAATTTTTGTGGAACAGGCATCTTGCCTGTTCTTCCCACAATAAAACTGAATTGTTGTGGAACAGGCATCTTGCCTGTTCTTCCCACAATAAAACTGAATTTTTGTGGAACAGGCATCTTGCCTGTTCTTGATGATTTGACAGTGCCATGAAACCAATCTAAAAGCTCAAATTATATAACTTTTATTCTATCCAATTGTGCTTCTAAGTTCTCGATTAAATTATTTACTAACTGTAACTGGTACTGTTGAACATTCATATTAAATGGCTCTTTGCTGTCTTGAAAACAGATAACTTTTCCGGCGATTTCCTTGTAGTGTTGCAGCATGGAAAAAGTATCGGTACTGAAGCGAGCGAGATAGTTTTTAGCAGCATCGCTGCAAATTTCCGTTACTTGATTTAGATAAGCTTCTGACGACTCAGGTGGCTTTTCATTCCCAGTTCTTTTATTCAAAATATAGCTAGCACCGCCGACTACTGCGGCTCCCACGGGCCCGCCCAATAGCCAACCTAAGCCTGTGGCGATCGCCACAGGAGTCACTTCGCCCTCGATCGACTTTTGAGCTGGAGGTGGTGGGGGTTCCGGTAAGCTGACTTGCGGGGATGGAGGAAAGGAAATCAAAAGGGCGATCGGCTGTTCTTTATCAAAGAATTCGCAAGCTTTATTTACCCATTCTGCGATGGTTTGCTGCTGATGTAACGCCTCTCGCTGAAATTTTAGCTTCCACGCATCAAAACTTCCTTCCTGAAGCGACAGCGCCATTTCCGATTGATACCGCTGCAAAAGTGTGGGCTGGTAAAGCCAAATCTCGAAGTCGGAAACGCTGGCTTGAAAGCCTTTTGATATCAGTTTTTCGGCTTTTTGTTTAATTTCAATTTTGTCTTTGTGCTTTTTTTGAGCTGTGGCTATTTCTGCGGTGACAGTTTCAGCTTTGGCTCGGAGAGATTGGCAAATTTTAGTAGCTATAGCTTCAATTCTGGGCAACTTAACTGCTAGTTGTTCCTGTTGATCTGCCACAATACTTTGCAAAGCCGATTCAAAGCTGGCAATTCCTGTAGTTTGGGCGGCCGCCACATCTCCTTTCAGCCTCGCCCTCAACGCCGGCAAAGCATCGACGCGGTAGATATTGCTGATATTGTTCGGCAAATTGGAGCGAAAACTTTCGGCAACAAACAACAACCGATTGTAAACTTGTTTTTGGTCGTCTGGTTCGAGTAGATTGAGAAAATTGGCAACAAAGACGACAGTGTTGATGTTGCGATCGCTCAACCAATCTCTCAAGTTCTCCCGTTCCCCTAAAGTCATCAATTTGCGAGCATCTAAAACCTGCACAACCAAATCAGCCGTTAGCAATTTATCCCGAACCAAATTATCCTGTTCTTCGCGGTCATTGGTTCCCGGCAAATCCAGCAATTCCACACCTGTTTTCAGGAATGGATGGGGACAGTAAACATTAACGGCCGCCACATCATCCCGCATTTGTCTCGCGTCGTCAAGGATAGCGTAGCGTTTCAAAACATCAGTCCCAGGTTCGCTAATTTCCGTGCCGTCTTTGAGGGTAATTTTTGCGTGCAATTCCTCGCCGTAGTTGACATAAATGGCAGCACCTGTAGTAGGCACAAGGTCGATCGGCAAAGCCCGATTTCCAAGCATTGCATTCAGCAAAGTTGACTTGCCGTAATTAAACGGGCCAAAGACAGCAATTTGAAAAGTTGGTTTGGCGAGATAGTCGCAGATTGAGGTAGTATCTCGATACAGTTGGGAGTTTTTGTCAAGTTCGAGAATACCGAGTGCTGATTTGAGATTGTCGGTGAGGTATTGATAAATTTCGGGTTGTTGCATATTGTTGTTTTATTTCAAGCGGATGCTAGGAAAGCTTGATATAGCGATTCGATACTCTGCGACTCGGCAGAAACATCAGCCTCCAATTTTTTCAACCGCTGCGATTCAGCCTGACAATTAATCTCGCGAGATTCCTTTTGTTCCAGCAAATTATCTAACTCAGCTTTCCGAGAATTGATATCACCATTCATGCGATCGCCCACTTCTCGTCCGTAAACATCAAAACACTCTTTCACAGCATCGTGAATCGGCTGCCACTGCTCTTGAGCCACCTGCGGCAGATATTTAACTAGCTCTTTTTTCGCCGCTTTCACCAACTGTTTATGAGCTCCGTCTGCTTGCAAAACCCCAACACCCATCCCCAACAAAGCCAAGTACAGCGGCCCCAAAACAATCCCCGTCAAACTAGCAAGAATCGTACTGACGCTCAACACAGTAATTAAGTTTAGCAGGATATTTTTCCAATCAAAACCTGCTCCTGCCATTGCTACGCCTGCCAGATTTCCGGTCGTTAACGAGAACAATCCCATCGCCCATTTTGCCCAACTGGGCGAGTTATCTTCGTTCGAGTTGCTGACTGCTGCTGGTATTTTTTGTCCCGTTAGTTTTTCGGTGATTTTTTCAGTCACTTTCGTGTAAGATGCTCCGTAATTTGCGGCACTTTTCGAGAGTTGCGAAAATGCTGAATTCATCTCTTGTTCGGCCGTGAGAGTCCAAGCTGCTAGTTTGTCATTGATGTACTGCTCGAATGCTCGTTTGAGCGATGCTTCAAAAGCTTCTCGCTTGCCTTGGCTGAAGAAATCCAGAAATCTCAGTTCAGGTTGATACCGTAAGAAATCTGTTTCAAAGGTATTTTCTAAGTTGAGAACGTAGGTGCGGAAAGAATCTGCGATCGCCCGCGATTTACTATCTCTAACTTCGATAATTTCTTGTTGAAATTCATCGCGAATCTGAGTCAGCTTTTTAAACTCCGGCTCAACTGAATTAATCTTTTCCTTCAACTCATTGACATCGCGATCGAGTAATGGTAATCTGCGCCCAACAGTTTCGCGGACACGAGCAGAAATTTGACGCGCCAAAGTCCTCGCCGGACGCAATTCCGAAATCGCTCTTTCCTGGGTCAAAAACGTATTTAGTGCCGCCATAAACTCTGGAAAACCAGTTCCTGTCAAATCCGCATCCGGGTTTTTCATCCGCAATCTGAGCGCCTTAATTGAGGTAATTGCAAACACTCGCTCGTCGTAAATGTCGTGGCCTTCTGTTAAACAATATTCAGCCAAATTAGCTTGAAAAACCCGCCGCAGTTTCCCTTCTGCTTCTGCCAATTCTTCAGGATCATCCGGGTCAATCAAACTTTCCCGCACCTGATCCCAAGCATTTATCAGGAAGAAAATGCTCAATCCGCGATTTTTGATGTAATTTTCTAGATAGCGTCTTTCGCCCATTGTGCAAGGCTGAGTGGCTCTAAGTACAAATAAAATAGCGTGGCAGTTGTTGATGTAACCGAGAGATAATTCATTCCGGGCTTCTGTATCGTTCAGTCCGGGACTGTCTACTATTTCTATGCCTTTTTCTAGCAAAGGTAAGGGATATTCTACTACGGCGCAATCGATATCTGGAAATGCTGGTTTCTTTTCTTCTTCTAAGCGTTTTGCCTCAGCGGGGTCAATTGTGTAGTTCTGTTTAAAACTTTTAAAATCTAGCTGTTTTGGGCTTTTGCCGTCATTGAAATAAACGGTGACTTTTTTTTCTGAACCGTAGCGCAAAATCGTCAGCAAAGCTGTACAGGGGTTTACGTCGCTGGGCAGTAAGTTTTCGCCGATTAACGCATTGAGAAAAGTGCTTTTACCGCGTTTCATGTCGCCTAGCACTAGCAGCCGAAAGACTCCTTGGCGCAAGTTTTTACTGGCGATATCAATGTCGGCGTTGTCTGTTTCTAAACCGAGTTTTCCCGATGCTTCTCCTCCTGCTAATTCTGATTGGTTGATGGCTGTGGCGATGTTGCTGAGGCGAGTGGCAATTTCTCGGCGGACGGCGGCTACTCGCTCTAAATCGTTGAGAAAGTTGCTAGTTTCTACTTTAAGGTTCATGGGTATTTCCTGATAGTTTCCTGCTTGAAATTCTCAACTTTTGTCTTCTTCAATAAACATTTTGTAAGCTATGAAAGCAATGCCTCCCACTATCAGCGCGGCTGCCAGCCAAGATGCTATGCGAACTGCAACGATAACAGCAATGACAATGCCTGTAAATTGAGCGGCTGCTATAATTTTTCTGCGCCACTGTTTGAGTTTGCCGTTAACTTGGCTGTCGGGTTCTTGGTACTTGCTTGTTAGATGTTCGGGCACTGAACGGTCAATTTCGGCTTCTAGTTCGCGGAGCCGAATTTCTTGTTCGCGCTTCCGCAGTTCTTGTTCTTTGCGCCGGAGTTCTCTGGATTTGTTGTCTGGAGAATTCATAAATTTTAGCCTGTTTTTAGCTGAAAAAATGTGTTATTTATTGTCAATGTTGCGGAGCGATAAGTTCTCTACGACTGTAACTCACCTTTTCCGGCGTGTCGAGAAATGTTAAGAAATTTTAAAAAGGGCGATTCCCTACGGGATAGCTACGCTGTCGCGCATTTAAATTGTATATTCAGGGCGGGCGGGACGCCCACCCCACCCCACAAGACGGGGAATTGTTTTTTAACAGACAATTTAAATGTAGAACAGCTTACGCTTCACGACTAATTAAGCCGATCGCCCTACGCCCTAGATTAGCCGCTGCCAATCATCAATAGCCTTCGGGGCCGATAGTAGTGCGATCGCACTCAGCTTCCGACAAATCAACCGAGCGCGATCGAAATAAGTTGCAGCCCGCTAATAGAGCTTTGGTTAACTTTGCTTTCTCCAAATTAGCTCGGCTCAAATCCGCATATCTCAAATCGGCATTCGTCAAATCTGCATTGTACAAATCCGCACCTTGCAAATTGGCTTTCTGCAAATTAGCACCTTGCAAATTGGCGTGACGCAAATTTGCTCTTGATAAGTTGGCTCTTGATAAAGTTGCTTCCGACAAGTTAGCTTGATAAAGTTGAATGTCGCCCAATTCAGCATCTTGCAAATCAGTTTTATAAAGATTAGCTTGAGTCAAGTTTCCGTAGGGCAAATAAGCTCGCCTCAGAACGCTACCAGAAAGATTGATTTCTGTCAAATCTGCTTGAAACAAGTTGTGTTCACTTAAGTCAACGGCGTTAAAGTTTCGCTCGCCCTCAGCATACTGAGCAAGCAATTCCTCAGCGCTTAGCTTTTGCATTTTCATTCCTCATGACGACAGCTACTGCAGCCAATCCATAACAGTAATTAATGGTTATTATTCTGCGTATTTATACTTATGACTCTTATTATGTTAAGCTTGTGTAACAACAGTCGCATTTTTTCTAAGATTTTTTTTATATTTGTAAATTTCTGCCTTGCTCAACCAGTAAGCGGTTAGTAATGTCAAGATCGATCGAGAAACCAAAGCCAATCCTCTACTGAAATATGCCAGAACTTCCTCTCTCCATTGCTCAGCACTACCACGAACGCACCAAATACGATCCTGAAACCATTGCTGCTAAAAGCAAACAGCTAGATTGGACAGAGCAACCTGTTCCTTTCAAAGAATATAAAATTGGAGCGTATTTTGACCTCAAGCCTTATCTAAAAGACCCCTCAGAGGATGCCGATGCCGATCCCGATGCCGCTTGGTGGCATCGGTTATCTAGCTTGTTGCTGTGCAGCTACGGGTTGACGGCGAAAGTGCAGACGGTAGACGACAGCTACCTGTATTTGCGATCTGCACCGTCGGCGGGTGGACTCTACCCAGCAGAGGTTTATTTAATCTCTCGTGGCACTGCCCAGTTGCCGGCCGGACTCTACAATTATCAGTGCAGAACTCATTCACTTGTTCATTTTTGGGACAGTCAAGTTTGGCCATCATTGCAAGCAGCTTGTTTCCAGTCGCCAGCGCTAGAAAATACCCAATTGGCGATCGCCATTACCACTGTTTTTTTCCGTTCTTCTTGGCGTTATGAAGACCGAGCTTATCGGCGAATTTTTCTAGACACCGGCCATTTATTGAGTAATATTGAGTTAGCTTGCGCCGTCAACGATTACCGACCTCACCTGATTGGAGGATTCGCCGACGAAGCTGTCAATGAATTACTGTACATCGACTCGGAGCAAGAAGGAGCGATTTGTGTAGTTGCTTTAGCCGACTTGCTAGATATTGACCAAAACTTGCCTAAATTTAAAACAGCTTTGCCCGGTAATAGCACGACAGATTACCCGAAAATTTCCGAAGGTCAACTGTTAAAATACCTTCACAAAGCCACGCATTTAGAATCAGACCCTACCGGATCTGATGGCTGGAAACTTGATGAAAGTGAAGGGGAATTAGAGGATAAATACAACTTTCCATTTTGTACTAAAGTTTCGACTGTCACTCCTTCGATTCCTTGGGGAGTGAACCTGGAAACTTTAGAAAACACTATGCTCAAAAGGCGTTCGACCCGTGCTTATACAGGTGCTTCTTTGAGCTTGGGCGAACTGCTAGCTATGCTCGATTTTACTTACCAGCCGCAGCACTATATCGACCAAGGATTAGACGGTAATCCAGACTATTTTGATCTAAGTTTGATCGAGACTTTTATTGCTGTTTCGGGAGTGCATGGGTTAGAAGAAGGCTGTTACTATTACGCTCCGAAAGCTCAAGAATTGCGGCAAATTCGGTTTAAAAATTTCCGCAGGGAATTGCATTTTTTGTGCTTGGGGCAAGATTTGGGCAGAGATGCGGGGGCGCTGTTATTTCACACGGCGGATTTGAACAGGGCTGTAGCAAAATATGGCGATCGAGTTTACCGCTATTTGCACATGGACGCGGGTCATTTGGGCCAGCGGTTGAATTTAGCAGCTATGCAACTGCGTTTGGGTGTCAGCGGTATCGGGGGCTTTTTTGACGATCGGGTTAATGACGTTCTCGGTATTCCTGCGGGTGAGGCTGTGCTTTATATTACAAGTCTGGGAAGACCTCGATCGTGAGAATGAGTTAGTTGTTATTTGTCAGTAGTATTGCTTCACTAAGCCCAGGCGCATCTAAATTTTACAGTCAAGTTTGAGGAAATTAGGATCGTGGATTAAATAACTTCCGTAGGTTGGGTTGAGGAACGAAACCCAACGCCACGCTTAATTGTTGGGTTTCGTTCCTCAACCCAACCTACAAAAAATGCAAGTTATTTAATTCTCATTCCTTAACATCTTACACTATTCTCAAGAACAGGCAAGATGCCTGTTCCACAAAGAGTGAAATTCTGTGTTCCACAAAGAGTGAAATTCTTGTGGGGTGGGCGTCCCGCCCGCCCTAAAAATACAACTTAAATGCGAGACAGCTTACCTATTTAATTTACTTTTTTCCTATTACTATTTGCCAATGCAAAACCTGCTAAATATTCTGTCCAGCACTGATTCTGTCACTTCTTCGCCCGTAACTTCCCCCAATGCTTGAATTGCACCGCGCAAATCTATTGTCCAGAAATCTAAAGGCAATTTATTGCTAATAGTATCCGTGCACTGTTCCAGAGAAATTTTAGCTTTGGTTAACGCCGCTGCTTGCCGCTGGTTGATGGCTAAGTCTGAGTTTGCTGCTTGCAAATTTCCCCCGCTGACGGCATCTAATATTGCTGTTTCTAAGTCTTCTATGCCTCGATCGAGGGCGGCGGCTGCGGTAACTATGCGGTGAATTTCAGAGGAAAAAGGTAATTCGGGGAGTGTTTTTACTAGGTCGATTTTGTTGATAATTATAATTAGCTGGCGGTGCTTTACTTGTTCGTAAATTTCCGAATCGCCCTCTGTCCAACCTGATTGCGCGTCAATTGTCAACAAGACTAAATCGGCTTGTTTTGCTGCTGCGCGCGATCGCTCAACGCCAATTTTTTCTACCTTGTCTTCGGTTTCTCGAATGCCCGCAGTATCGAGCACCTGCACCGGAATGCCGCCCACAACTAGCTGCGATTCTACCACATCCCGCGTCGTACCGGGCAAATCCGTGACGATCGCCCGATCGCTCTTACTCCACGCATTCAACAAACTCGATTTTCCCACATTCGGTCGCCCGACAATCGCTACTTTTAAACCAGTTCTCAACAATTCTCCACGATCGGCAGTCGCCAAAATTGTTGACAATTCCTCCAAAACATGATTTATTTCCAAACAAGTTTTAGCTTCATCTAAAGGCGGTAAATCTTCCTCAAAATCTATTCTCGCCTCAATTTCTGCGAGCACGTCCAAACAAGTTGTTCTCAATTTGCGAATTGGCTGCGCTAATTTTCCTTGCAAACCAGCTAAAGCACTTTGTGCAGCAGCGGGCGATTTTGCTCCCACCAAATCTGCAATACTTTCAGCTTGAGTTAAATCCAGCCTCCCGTTCAAAAAAGCCCGCAGCGAAAACTCTCCCGGTTGCGCCAATCTCGCCCCATTTTCCAAACACAACTGCAAGACTTGCTGCACAGCCATAATGCCGCCGTGACAGTGAAATTCCACCACATCTTCGCGAGTAAAAGAACGCGGTGCTTTCATGATTAGCAATAAAGCTTCATCGACTAATTCTTGAGTTTTGGGGCGGCGGATGTGACCGTAAAGAATGCGGTGAGACTCCCAAATTTGCCCTCCTGGGGCGCGAAACAGAGTTTCGGCAATTTTTAAGGCTGCGGAACCGGAAACTCGCACAATGCCGACGCTGCCTTGTTGGGGAACTATGGCAGTCGCGATCGCTGCGATCGTTCCTCCTTTTGTTAATGATTCAGACATTTTTAATGACTCTAAGTAGAAGGAAGAAGGAACAAGGAAGAATATTTATATAGCAATAATTTGAAAGTGTTAGTTTCAGTCAGAAGGATTTAATTCCATTCCCATGCCTAACTTTTACTTTTTTTAGTTTCACGCAATAGGTTCTCCATCTTGTATGGTGTAAATATCAGGTTCGTCATGCAAAAAGTCAAAACCGCCACCGCTTTGAGTAAGCTGCATAAGTTCCTGAGTCGAAGGGTACGGGATGTTTTCTAGTAATTTTTCCGTAATCGCTAATTGCTCGTCTGCGGAGAGAGATAAGATAACTTGAATTAGGGAGTAAACCAGTTGTACGTTCATTTTAAGTCATCGGTGGCTCGGTTACTAAATTATACTATAAGTTCATGGTTTGCATCTACAGTCAACCGATACGGGCAGCAGACTGGGACTAATCTTAATGCTATAGTCCTCGACGCAGAAATTGTTTTTTTTTACGGAAATACTGCATCTCGGCTTTTAACACTGCGTCCAGGACTGCTCAAATTCAGACAAGGCTCAAAGTTTGGGCGATAGCATTTAAATTGCCAGCACCTGTAGTCCTACTACTGGTGATTTCTTCGGCTGCTTGGCACACCGGAATCAATAGCTAAAAGTTTGACACCACAGTGAGCTATCCTGATTTCATGCAATAATGGAACATTGATAGGGTAGAGGGCAAAGCATGATTGGTCAACTTCTAGACAGACGTTACCGCATCATTAAAGTCACAGACTCAAGTGAGGTGGGAAAAACTTATCTAGCAGCGGATACTCACCGTCCTGGGTATCCGCAATGCACGGTTAGAGAAATGCGACTCCCCGGCACAAGTTCGCAAACTCCAGAATTAGTCAAAGTTTTATTTCAAAGAAACGCAGAAATAATTGAAAAATTGGGAAAACACGACAAAATCCCGGAATTATTGGCGTATTTTGAGGAAAATCAAAGTTTATACTTAATTGAAGAATTTATTGCCGGTTCACCTTTAAGTCAAGAACTAATACCCGGTCAACCTTGGGATGAAGACCAAGTAATTAATCTGCTATCAGAAATATTAGAAATTTTGGTGTTCATACACGGGAAGGGTTTTATTCACCGCAGAATTCAACCAGACAGAGCGATACGGCGCGAGTCAGACGGCAAATTTGTATTGGTAGACTTTAGCTTAGACAAAGAAATTAACCCGGAACTTGCTAACTGTCATTTGTTGTCGCAAACTTCCCCGAACTCTGTTAAACGGCCTGTGGCAAAAAAACAGGATTTGGCGGCCCAGGAGTTATACGTGCCGATCGAGCAATCGAGCGGCAACCCCCGTTACAATAGCGACATTTACGCTCTAGGTACGATCGCCCAGATTGCCGTCACGGGACTCTCACCCAACGAACTGAGTGCCTTAAAAAACAACAAAAACGAAATTCCCTGGCGAAACCGGGCAACTTGTTCGCCTGCCCTAGCAGATATTATCGATCGAATGGTGCGCCCCGACTGCGAGGAACGCTATCAGGAGGCAGCCGAAGTTTTAGCAGACATCAAACAAATCGCCGTAAAATTGGAGGTTGAGCCGCCGCCAGCCACAATCATCACGGACGCTATGAGTCAACCGCGAAGACAAAGCCAAACCAAACTCCTGCTGTTGGCTGCAACAGCGGCAGCTTTAATCTTGACTGCACTGATAATTTACTTTTGGCAGAGTCAAAGTCCGGCGAGGTCAAAAGAATTGTTAGCCCGCGGCGTTATCAAGGCGCAGCAAGGTGACACAACAGGCGCGATCGCCGATTATACTCAAGCGATCGCCCTCAATGCCAGCGATGCGGAAACTTACTACAAGCGGGCAAACGCTCGCTACGACATGGGCGCAACCGAGCAAGCAATACAGGATTACACGCAAGCAATTAAAGTCAATCCTAGCCACACCAAAGCTCTCTACAATCGAGGTATGACCCGCCTCGATATCGGGGACAAGCGGGGGGCCGTGGAAGATTTCACCCAAGTAGTGCGACTCAATCCCAGCGACGGTGAGGCATACTCTCAGCGGGGTTTAGCCTACTACGATTTGGGCGACTACCCCCAGGCAATTGAAGACTACACTCAAGCAATTCGGCTCAGTCCCAACGATGCTACAGCTTACAGCAATCGGGGTTTAGCTCGATCGGCAGCAGGCGACAAAACAGGAGCAATGGCAGATTTTACTCAAGCCCTTCAAATTAGCCCCAAACAAGCTGGCGTATACTACAGTCGTGGTCGAGCGAGATTTAATCTGGCAGATTATCAAGGAGCGATGGAAGATTATACTAAGGCGATCGAATTCCAACCAGATCTCGCTGATGCTTATACCAATCGGTGCAGCGCTTACTTGAATTTGGCCACCTACGACAAAGCGATTGCAGATTGCACCGAAGGAATTCGCCTCGATCCCAAAGATGAAGCAGCTTACAACAACCGCTGCATTGCTTATCTGAATTTAAAACAATATCAAAAGGCCAGCGAAGATTGCAGTTTGACGATCGGACTCAACGGCAACAATCCCAAAGCATACAGCAATCGAGGATTAGCTCGATCGGCTTCGGGAGACAAGCAGGGAGCTTTAGAAGATTTTACTCAAGCAATTCGACTCAATCCTAGCGATGCAGTAGCTTACAGCAATCGCGGTACTATTTACTCAGAACTAAAAAATTACCCTTTAGCGGTTGAGGATTTCGCTCACTCACTGCGGCTCAACCCCAACAATGCTAGCGCTTTTTACAGCCGAGGCCTCGTCCGCCGCCAACTCAAAGACCGTGCTGGGGCGATCGAGGATTTTCAGAAAGCTGCAACCCTCTTTCTAGAACAAGGAAGAGCCGATGGTTTCCAAAACGCACAATCACAAATCAACGACCCTAAATAAACTATTAGTCACCATTCAGATGTTAAAAAAAGCAGAAAAAAGGCAGAAGGGAGAAGAAAAAAGGAAGAAACAAGAAAGCAAAATTACCAATTACCAATTACCAATTACCAATTACCAATTCCCCGTTACCAATTCTAAATTATAGATATGAACATGGTTGGTCAACTTTTAGACAGGCGTTATCGCGTAGTGCAAATTCTCAGTTCAGGAGCTTTTGGACAGACTTATTTAGCTGTCGATACTCGCCGACCGGGCCATCCTCAATGTGTAGTCAAACAACTGCGCCCTCCCAGCAACACTTCCACAGTTCTCAAAACAGCTTATCGCTTATTTAAACAAGAAGCAGAAATATTAGAAAAGCTGGGAAAACACGATCAAATTCCATTTTTACTAGCTTATTTTGAAGAAGCGAATCAATTCTACCTCGTTGAAGAGTTTGTCCCCGGACACGCCCTAAATAGGGAAATTGTGGCCGGTCAACCTTGGCGAGAAGAACGAGTGCTGGATCTGTTGCAAGAAGTGTTACAAGTTCTCGCTTTCGTACACTCTCAGGGAGTGATTCACCGCGATGTTAATCCCTCCAACTTAATCCGCCGCAAACCAGACGGCAAATTAGTTTTAATTGACTTTGGTTCGGTTAAAGAAGTTGCAAGTCACGTCAGTGACTACGATACCGAATTTCCGCGCACCATTGCTACTGGTACTCCGGCTTATATGCCGATCGAACAATTTCAAGGCAACCCGCAATTTAGCAGTGACCTCTATGCAGTCGGGATGATGGCAGTCCAAGCTATCACTGGTTTACCCGGTACGGATTTGCCAAAATTGCAAGATCCGAGTCCTTCTCATACCGGGGAAATTGTTTGGCGAAACCGAGCTCAATGTTCTGTGGGATTAGCCAATATAATTGATAAAATGGTCTGTCACCAATTTGCCAAGCGCTATCAATCTGCGGATGAAGTTTTGCTAGCTCTGAGCAAGTTGAGACACCGCCAAGAACCGATGAATCCGGCTCACAAGAAAAGTATGGCTCCCACCTTAGTTTCTTCTGATAGTTTTTCGTCACGTTTGGGAAGTCGATTTTGGTTGCTGATTTTGGCAGGCGTCGGGGCGGCAATAGTTCTGATATTTCTGTTTAGTTACTGGCGCCGCCCGAATCCGATTAAAGCTCAGGAATATTACGAACAGGGAGTGGAAAAGTCTCGAAATAAAGATGCGGATGCAGCTTTGCAGGCTTTTAATAAGTCAATTCAATTGAATCCTAAAAATGCTGAGAGTTTTTACCAGCGCGGTAATGCTAATTATGATTTACAAAAATATCAAGAAGCAATTGCAGATTATTCTCAGGCGATCGCTCTCAATCCTAAATATGTTCAGGCTTATTTTAACCGCGGCCTAGCCCGTCACGATTTTAACGACACGCGCGGGGCGATTGAGGATTACACTCAAGCTCTGAATCTCCAGCCCAAGGATGCTGATACATATTATGAAAGAGGAGTTGCTTATTTAGAACTGCAAGATTACAAGATGGCTATTCAGGATTTTAATGAAGTAATTCGGTTGCAGCCGAACCTGGTTAAAGCTTATCATTCGCGGGGGCTGGCTCGTGCTGGGAGCGGCGATTTGCAGGGGGGGATTGGAGATTATACTGAGGCAATTAAACTTGATGCTAAGAATGTTGATGCTTTTTACAGTCGGGGGAGAGCTCGCTTTCACCTAGGAGATTATCAGGGAGCTTTGGCGGATTATTCTCAGGTAATTGCGATCGATCCCAAGAGTGGAGATGCTTACGCTAATCGTTGTAGCACCCAGTTGAATTTAGGAGCGCATCAAGCGGCAATTGACGATTGTACTCAGGCAATTTCGCTAAGCGAGGAGGATGGGGTTCCTTACAACAATCGCTGCATTGCTTATTTAAATTTGAAGGATTATCCCAAAGCAATTGCCGATTGCACTCAAGCGCTGACAGTGAATCCGAATGATTTTAATGCTTTTAACAATCGCGGTTTAGCTCGCAGCGCCGGGGGTGACGCCCAGGGGGCGATCGCAGATTTTACATCAGCAATCGGGTTCAATCCCAACAATGCTGAAGCTTACGCCAATCGGGCTAAGATTTATCAGGAGTTAAAGAATTACAATAGTGCGATCGCAGATTACGTGCAAGCTATTCGGATCAGCCCGAATTATGCGGCTGCTTACTACGGTAGAGGCATGGTTCGTAGCTCCTTGGGAGACAAAGCAGGAGCCATTAGCGATTTAGAAAAAGCGGGCAAAATGTTTCTCGATCAAGGACTTACTGGCGGTTACAAAGATGCACAATTTGAGATTGAAAAACTCAAGTAGTCAATCGATTTTAGATTTTAGATTTTAGATTTTAGATTTTAGATTAAAGAATTGAAGCATTGACCCCACGGATAAA
>NZ_JAUBUB010000068.1:0-35210 GCF_036705265.1 Microcoleus sp. B4-C2 | reverse complement strand
AATTGCTGAAATCAGCATTTTATAGGATTCGTATGTCTATTTTCAGAATTCTATCAATAAGCGTTCAACACTTCTGGTTGCTCTACTAACGGAAAATCCAATTTTCCCATAAAGTTTGGGACGGAGTTCTTCAAGAGTTGCATCATTATTTGCTTCAATCAATTCCGCCAAGATGAGTAGGTGATCCGCATTAAGTTTGCCTTTGACTCCACATCGGTCAGTTCTCGGAGTAATGTTTTTTGTTTCACGATATTGTTTAAACAATTTTTGTACGAAACTCAGGGCTACAGAAAAACGCTTAGCTATTGCTTTTTGTGAAATCGGTTCAGTATGATAAGTATCAAGGATTTTTTGCCTAAAATCAATCGAATAAGCTTTCATTTTTAACAATGTATGAAGAGGAGTACAAATTTACTTTTTGTGAGTCAAGCAGCTCGTGCTGTCAAAAAAATGCTATTATGTATGCTATCGCTTTCGCGTGGCTTGTGCGTAACCATGTAATTATAGTTCGTTTGCTCTGATATTCTCTGCTTTATCCTCCTGAGTGAGTGTCAGTAACATTATACCTCATCTTTCCGAGAAAGGCTATAAAATTTCCTTGTAAGGTGTCCCCAACAATTTTAAGAGTTCCTGTACCGCTGGTTCGGACGGGAACTGCACCGACTAATTGACCGGGAATCCCGCTGATTTGGGTAACTGATTTAGACTTCATTTTTTTTGATGTTTGTTGTAATAATAATGACATTGGTCGTACAATTTTTGGTAGGGACACGGGCTTTGGTTGTGTCCTTACACCGATCGCTCTGCTGAGTTGGTATCACATGAAAGCTTGAAGTCTTTCTAGTGCTTTCTTCTGTTTAAGGAATTTGAACTTGGTTACTGTCTTTGCTTTTTAAACAGCAACTTTTTTGTAAATGTAATCAACAGCCTGTTGAACTGTTTCTATGTTCTCCGCAGCTTCATCGGGAATTTCAATGTCGAATTCCTCCTCAATGGCCATAATTAGCTCTACTGCATCGAGAGAATCGGCTCCTAAATCCTTGGCAAAATTAGCGTTTATGGTGACTTTACTTGCCTCAAATTCTAGTTGCTTGGCAACAACGGCTTTGACTTTTTCATAAATTTGCTGCTTAACCTTATCGCTTGGGAAAGATTCTGCAACAACGGTAGCAGTAGCAGTATTATTCGTAGTTTCATCAGAATCTAATTCTAATTCCTCTTCGGATTCATCCCGGACTTTGAAGTACCAAAATAGATTAGCCACAGCCAAATCAGAGGCTTTTTCCAAATTCGACGATACTAAACTTTTATGACCCCCTAGTTCCCCTTGTTCAATGATATAATCTTCATACTCTTCACGTCGCTCCTGATCGAGCATCCATTCCAGTTGAGTGCGAAGCGCGTAAAAATGAGACTTCGGCTTCAAATTTTCATAAAATAACTGTTCCTCTGGGATTGCTAAAGCTGTTGCGGCTGAGTTTTTCTCCACCTTAACAGCAGAGTCAGATTTACTAAAATCAGCACTTTGCAACTGTTTTAATTCACTTGGCGGTAAAGCTTTCATCCATTCAATCTGATTTTGCCAAGTCTCTAATAAAACTAAATCGCGATCGTGAATGCACGTAATTTCAGGAAAAAGAAAGTCAAGCTCTTCGTCTGAGTCACAACAGTGTATAATACCGAGGCTATCTTGACGGATTTGTTGTTGAAGTTGAGAAATACGATCGCCCGCAGCCCCATACTCATTTTGCACCTGATAAGTCGCAATAATACTTTGTTCGATCGTCCAACTGCACTCTAACCGCCGCAACTGTCCCGCCGCACAGGTTTCTGACAACAACTGCGGATTTCTGTAATCAGCTAAAGCCTCAAACAGCATCCCCCGCGCCGCATCAATTTCAGCATTGCGGCGGTTGATATCTTGCAGTTGCAAAGCCGATCGCATTCGTTGAATTGCTTGATTAAATAACCCGTAAGCCCGCACTAAGACTAGGCGATGGTTCTCAAATTTTATATCTGCAACCACTTCGGAAATTAATTGCTTAATTTCGGCGCCTTGGCCTTTCAAAAGTTGTTCTAAATTGATGAAACCATTTTCTACTTTAACTTCCAGCCTTTCTACTGCTTTTTTTAGTTTCAAAGTCTGGTGCAAATTCACCGCCGACAAGGCTACCCCGGCGAAAGTTCCCACACCAATGACGGCTGTTGTCGCTTGCAGCACTCCCATACTGGCTTGGACGGCTTGAAAGCCCATGTGAATTTGCTGCCTCTGCACCTCCAAATCAGCTTTGACGGCTTCAACGCCCTTATAGTTTTGGTACATCTGCAAGCCACTCATGACAAGCTGCACGGGCAACACTAAGGGCGCTAGCGGGCTATTGTTGACGATCGCGCCAACCGCATGAGCCACAAACTGTCCCGTCGCTGCATCCCTCGCCATGCCGATCGGCACTCCGGCAGATGTAAAAACTTGTACATACTTGCCAGCCTCGATCGCAGCCTGTACCGCTGCGGGAAATACAAAGTTCATCATAAATTTTTACCCTGGTATAAACCAACACAACAACTGATCTATTATGATCCATTTAATAAAAGAAATATTATTAGGCGCTGCCAATGAATAATTCGTTAATTAGTCCCCAAACAATTGAGCTTGTTTCGCTGCTGACAGGGCAAAAACTCCGAAAAGAAGATATTACTCCGCCTGTGCTTTTTCTGGGGGGGCTGGTGACGGTGTTGCTGGGAGTCATTCATGCTGACGGTACGGTAAGTGCTGAGGAAACGCAGCGATTGCGGGCCACTTTGACGGAACTTATTCCCCCTAACAGCAGTTTTGGCCCATTGGTAGTGCCGATGGTTAAGGGCGTGCGGGAACAGCAAGTTTACAAAAAAATGCAGGAGTTGTTGGCGCTGACAGCGTGTTTTTCTGAGGAGGACAAACTGCTGCTGATTAGTTTTGGCTATCAGATGTCGGCAGCAGATGGGACAATGGACGATAGCGAAAAAGAGTATTTAATACTTATCGGTAACACACTGGAAATTGACTCTCGATACTTGGCAGTTTTAGCAGCTAGTTTTAGCAATCAAGCGATCGCAGATACAGCAGCTTTAGCAGAAGTGCACAGGTTACTCGATCCAGCACAATTTCAATCTCTCGATTCTATGTTTGTCCGTGCTGCCAGTCACATTATCGGACATTTACCAGCAAAACCGAAACACAAAACAAATCAAAATCAGTCAGTTTCGTCCTATCAGGAGTTGAAAAATTTTCAACTGTACCGACAACAACTGGATGCTGTTTGTGGAAAACTATATTTAACTCTGCAAGATGGAAGCGATCGCAACGTGCTATCTCCTACTTTAACAGCAGAAGTAACAAAAATATCTCGCAAATTGCAATCTCAGCGGTTTCGCGTGGTTGTCGTCGGCGAGTTTAGTAAAGGCAAATCAACCTTACTAAATGCTTTGGTGGGCGAGAAAATTCAACCAGTGCGGGCTACTCCTTGTAGCGGTACGGTGACTATTTTGAAATATGGATCGAAGCGCAGGGTTGTTTGTTATTACAAAAATGGAGATAAGGAAGAGATTTCGCCGGAAGAATATCAAAAGAAAGCTTCTATTTCTAGAAAGGCAGCTTCTGGTTCTATTGCAGATGAAAAAGCCCCATCAGAAATCGCAGAAATCGTTTTTGAGCATCCCGAATTAGAGTTGTGCAGCAATGGCGTAGAAATTATTGATACTCCCGGATTGAACGAACAAGCGGAACGCACAGTGGCGACTCAGCAAGTTCTGAAAACGGCTGATGCAGTTATTTTTTTGACTCAGGCTAACACTGTTTTAACAAAGACAGAACAAGAACTGCTTTTGTACTTAAAAAAAGAATTGAATTATGGTGAAGAGAATGAAGGTGCAAGAAACATTTTTATTGCAGTGAGTTTTTTCGATTGGCTGGAGAGTGAAGAGGATCGCCAGGATGTAAAAGAAATGGTAGAAACAATTGTTAATGGGGCAAAATCAATTATTGCTGGTGAAAACCGGATTCATTTTATTTCGGCTAAATCAGCACTCGATGCTATTTTGGATGGAACAGAAAATGAGTATGTGAAATCTTTTCAGGATTTTACCAAATCTCTCGAACAGTTTTTGACAGTTGAACGGGGGGCGATCGCACTTAACCAATCTGCAGCCGGAATTAAGCAAATTATTAATACTGGCTGCGATAAATTGAGTCAATATAGGGAAATGTTAGAAGGAAATTTGACAGTTTCTCAAGGAGATAAACAGAAAATATTTGAACAGATGGCGGAAGCAAGCGGCCGCGATGTTAAGATTAGACTATTAGCAGGAGAACTGAGAAAACAATCTTCTAAGGAAGTCGATCGGTCTTTTCATGAGTGGCAAGAAGGATTGGACGATCGCATGGCTACCAAAAGTAAGGAATGGACTTCAGAGCAGAATCAGATTTTGAGCCAAAACCACTTGATCCAAGATTATGCCAATCAATTTGTGAAGGAACTAACACAAGATATTGATGACTGGAGCGCCAAAAAATTGCAGTTTATATTGACACAAAAAATAGCAATTTTAGACAGCAAAATTAATGAAGAAATTTCTGCAATTCGACAAGATTTTCAACAGTTGGATCTGCAACTTAGCACTAGCCTTGTTACTCAATTCAATAACTTCGCCGCAAGAAATCTGGGTGGAATTGGTATCGATGGACTAGATATCGCTTCATCAATCAACTCAGATATTGGAGGTGCTGGAGGTTTTTTGGGTGGTTTAGGTATTGGTGGAGCCGTCGCGGCTGCATTGCTGGCGTTTGCAGGAGTTGGTATCATTCCAGTTATTTTAGCAGGGTTAGCTGCTGCATCAGGTGGATCGTTTGGGCTGGGGATGCTAGATGTAGATGGAATTCACTCTCAGATCAAGCAAAAAGTTTGTAAGTTAGGGTTGCAGAAATTTAAGGAATCTAAGGAGTCGATTCTTGAGAAGATAAAAGAAAGAATTAAAGCAGTATTTGACGAGCGAAATGAAGCAGCTAGCGGTGCGATCGTGCAAGCAATGTCGCTGTGGGAGAATTTATTAGAACAGCAGGAAAAGTGCGATCGAGAGCAAGCAGATTGCGATGCCCAAAAAGTTTGGCTGGCTGACAAACGCCGAGAACTCGAACAAGTACAAAATCAAATTGAGGCTATTTTAAATCAGAGCGATCGCCCTCAATCAATCAATTCCGCTTCCTGAAAAATCTGTCTAGTCGTCAACTCCAAACCAGGCAGCAACTCATCCACAATCGGTGTATTATCCGTATAAACTTGACTAGAACCATCGGTCAAAAAACTTCTAATTAAAATAGCCTCTGGATCGATTACCCAAACTCGCGGAACACCCGCAGCCAAATAATCTTTCGCCTTCTCTTCAAATTCCTTCATACTTTGATCGGGCGATATAATCTCAATCACCAGTTCAGGAATTGCGGGACAAGCTTCATTTCGCCGCCAACTTTTCGGCAGACGTTCATAAGAAATGTACGTTAAATCGGGAACAGGTGCCCAATCTTTATCCTGACGTTTTAACAAAATTGCCCATTCTGGAAGCACTCGCCCGCGTCCTTTACACCATACACGAATCAGGTCACACAAAGCTCCCTGTAAACTGGAATGAAAAAATTTTGGAGACACTTTAGGAACTGCTTCACCATCTACAAACTCACAATATACATCTCCGTCGGGCAAAGCTAGAAATTCTGCTAAAGTGAGTTTGGTTCCGATGCCTACCATGACTCCCAGCCCTCTCGCTAATTAATTCAAATATCAATTATACAAAATTTCCCAACTTTCCTAGAAGTACGATCGCCCTTGGGCCTCTATTCCAAAAACCGAATAACAAAATCCCCGACTTCTTTAACAAGTCGGGGATTTAACCCAATACGGTTCCGTTAAAACTATTTATTCCTCGGAGATCCCCCTAAATCCCCCTTAAGAAGGGGAGTAGGGGTTGACTTTGAGAACATTCTTGTCCCCCCCTTTTTAAGGGGGGTTAGGGGGGATCTGGGTTAACCCAAGCGTATTGACTGATTACCGCGATTTTTATGCCAAAACTGGCACTGGCTGCGGCCAACGTCCCATGACTTTACCAATCACCGCCAATTCTTCCATTAACTTGTCGAACTGATCCGGTGTTAAAGATTGCGGCCCGTCAGACAAAGCTTTTTTCGGATTCGGGTGCACTTCAATCATCAGCGAATCTGTACCAGAGGCGATCGAAGCAAACGCCATTGACGGTACAAACTGCGCCCAACCGGTGCCGTGACTGGGGTCAACCATAATCGGTAAGTGAGTCAGAGTCCGCAATACTGGTACTGCCGACAAATCAAGCGTATTCCGTGTATATTGCCTGTCATACCCGCGAATTCCGCGCTCGCACAAAATCACGTTCGGATTGCCAGAAGCCATGATATACTCAGCAGCCATCAACCATTCTTCAATGGTTGCGGAAATGCCGCGCTTCAGCAAAACAGGTTTGTCTTGAGCTCCGACTTTCTTCAACAGTGAGAAATTCTGCATATTTCTCGCCCCGACTTGTACCACGTCGGCTACTTCTACGATCGCACTTAAGTCCGCCGCATCCATAACTTCCGTAATAATTCCCAAACCGCTAGCTTCCCGCGCCGCAGCTAGCAATCCCAAAGCACTCTCGCCGTGGCCTTGGAAAGCGTAGGGGGAAGTTCTCGGTTTGTAGGCTCCACCGCGCAGAAAATGAGCTCCAGCAGCTTTGACGCGCATTGCCGTTTCGACAATCATTTCTTCGTTTTCGACCGAGCAAGGGCCTGCTACGATCGCGATCGGGTGATGCAAGCCGATCATCACAGTTCCTAAAGGAGTAGCAACTTCTACTGTGCTGGCTTCTCCTTGGCGATATTCCAGAGAAGCGCGTTTGTAGGGTTTTTCCACGCGCAGCACTTCTTCAATCCAGGTGCTCATTTCGCGCAGTTGCATCGGTTCTAGTTCAACGGTGTCGCCCACCAAACCCATGACGGTTTTGTAACGGCCGACGATTTTTTCTGGTATCAAACCCCAGTTAGTGCGGAGCTCTTCGTCGATGCGATCGATCTCGGCTTCTGGAGTGCCGGCTTTCATTACTATAATCATATTTTTTTTGCCTTTTTAGTTGGGCTAGACACGAATTATGACACGGATGGAATGCGAAAAATCCCGTTTTTACCTAAGCCTCGATCCCCCTAAATCCCCCTTAAGAAGGGGGACTTTGAGCAAGTTCTTGTCCCCCCCTTCTTAAGGGGGGCTAGGGGGGATCTGGGGCTAATCGTCAAACAGAAGTCTCTGACTGGGTTTAACCTTAAGTTGACACCGATGACTACTGACTAATGACTAATGACTAATGACTAATAACTAATGACTAACTTTTTGGCTTCGCGGCGCGCCACGCTTCTCGCATCCGTCCAAAATTGGTATTAAATTCTTCCCACCCCAGAGTGCTTCCTGAAACTTCTTCATCCCAGGAAGCTGAGAGGACTCCGTAGCTTAATCCCAGAACGCCTAGACCAAAACAGCCCATGCTTACCAGCAATACTGCTGTGTTGGGCAGATCAAACAAGCCTTTGCTGACTATCAAATAGCTGACAAAAAATGTGGAAATTCCCAGGATTGTCGGTATGCCGCAGAATACCGCTATGCGAGATATCATGCGTTGGCTGACTACTTCTGGGATGGATTGCGCCTGTTTTCCGGTTTTGTTAGCTTTCGGCTGCTTGTCGGCAGAATCCGACTCTAAGGCTATGCTTGCTTGGGGTTCTGGGGGCTTTTTAGGCGTTTTTTTACGATTTGTTGCCGGTTCAAAGGGCAAGCGCTTGCGGGGTGGTTCGGAGGACATATTTTATCTCTGACCTGAAATCTCGAACATTTTTCAATAAGTCTTGGTGTTTGTCCAAGATTAAAGAATATTGTCGCAAATTTTGGCTTTGGTGTTTAGCCGCGAATGCCTAGACGGGCAATCAATGCTTTGTAGCGATCGGCATTTTGCTTTTGGATGTATGCCAGCAGGCGCTTGCGGCGGCTGATCATCATCATCAAACCGCGCCGGGAGGCGAAGTCTTTTTGGTTGATTTTCAGGTGGGCGCTGAGTTTGGTAATGCGATCGGTCAGCATGGCGACTTGGACATCTGCTGAACCGGTATCGGTTTCATGGGTTTGGAAGTCGCCCATGATTTCTTGTTTGCGCTGTTGTGTAAGAGCCATGAATTGATTTTAGTTTTTTTTGTACGATTGTCACGATCTCCAATGTTATCACAGGGGAAGCATAACAACGATAAAATTTTTGCTAAGGATGGGTTTGTTTTTTGAGCAGAATAGACTTGAATTGCAAACATACTTAGGACGGGCGGGACGCCCATCCCACAGGAAAAAAAATTGTGGGATGGGCGTCCCGCCCGTCCAGGGTTTTTATTCCCGGCGGCTAGATATTGTAGGGGATTATCATTGTAGGCAATTATCGGCTCAAATAGGCGATCGCCTCACGTATCCAATCATCGGCATTACCTTTGGCCGACAAAGTGCTGTCTTGACTGAGGGTTTGCAGCGCTTGCAAGACTTCAGCCCCAGTGTATCCCATCGCCAGCAGGATCATCTCGACTTCTTCTTGAATAGCTGGGGGGACTCCGGCCGCGACTGAAGTTGTCAAACCTGCTTGCTGGCGCCATTCCGAGAGTTTGCTTTTGAGTTCCAGGGCGAGACGTTCTGCGGTTTTTGTACCCACGCCCGGAGTTTTGGCGAGGATGCGGGTGTTACCGCCGACGATCGCCTGGACTAAATCTTGCAATCCTAAAGTATCAAGAAGTGCGATCGCCAGTTGAGAACCCACACCGCTGACACTCGTCAACTGCCGAAACAAATCGCGTTCTGCCGCGCTGCCAAAACCGTACAATACGATTTGGTCTTCCTTAACTTGCTGGTGGGTAAAAATTTGGGCGACTTCGCCGGATGCTGGCAATTGACCGGTCACACGGGGCAAAATTTGGATTTCATAGCCGATGTGATTGACTTCCAGAGTCAATATGACGCGGTTGCTGCCTTTGGCGATATCGGCGACTGTGCCTTTGAGATAGCTAATCATAGAGTTTATAATACACCGCTATTCGTTTTCGTCAAACTCGGCGATGATGCAGCAGATTTCGTTGAGGCTGATATCTGTTCGATTCCCTTCGGGATAGCTTCACTTCACGGATTTTGAGTAAATGGTTAACAAAAGTACGATCGACGGTGATTCTATAGCGTTTTTCATAGCTATGAGGTACTTAGTAAAGTCAAACTATTAAGAGAAAAATTATCACGGCAACCCAATTCAATAGACTTTAGCCCAAAAATTATAGACGTGAGAGAACAAGAAAATCTTTGAATAATAAAAGTAGCAGAACGTTTTAAGGTAGCCAAGACTTTTGTTCAAAAAATACTAAAAAGATCCCAAAACAGAGGAGATATCATTCCTAGGAATCGAGGAGCAAGTCCACTCACAAAATTAACAGGGCGAACAATTAGTGACTTTAGTGGAAATAATAGAAGAGAATAATGATGCAACTTTAAAAGAGTTAACTGAATTGCTTGAGTCAAAAATCGGAATAAAAGTAAGTAGATAGAAATCCTCAATGATTTTCTATATGTAGAGCAATCCTAAATGATTTTATTTGTGTAAATATATTGACGTATTTTGGGGGAATCAAATTTATGTTGGTTAGTAAAAAACTCAAATAAAAATTTGACAAGCTTAAAAGGCATACATAAATACCAATACTTTCTTGAAAAGTTTTTATTTTAGCTTGTAACCAAATATCTTCAACGGGATTCTGTTGGGGAGCATTGGGAGCAAATAAAATACAAGTAATTGACAAATTCTCAGGTTCATTGTCACCATTTAGTTATAATTAAAAGTATCTAAGTTCTCCATATTTATGATAACTAGCTCCATCCCAAATCAAGATAATTTTGCGATATTTATATTTTGTAAGTATTTTATGAATTTAACTGTTGATTTTCCGGTAGTGATTTTATGTAAAGGATAGAGGATAATAGCTCTATGCCAATCTTTTGAGGAGTCTCATGATGAAACCCTATCTGATTTGTCCCACTTGTGGTTCTGACGATGTGATGAAAAATGGTATGACTCATCGCGGAAAACTTTCACCATAAATGTCGTGACTGTGGTCGCCAGGAAAGTCGAAAATCCTAAGTGGCAACCCAAAAACACCGACACCGGGCGCAAAAATTGAGTTGCTTCTCCTTGAACCGTAGAACCCAAGGCTACAGTTATCCCAAAAGAAGTCGGAAAACACACCGTCCAAATGGATGAACTATTGTATGAAAGTAGACAATAAAGGGAATAAACAATGGGTTTGGTTAGCGATGAATGCCAAGACTCGGGAAGTTCACGGATGTCATATTGGAGACCGTTCCTTAAAGTCTGCTCTTGCATTATGGGATTCCCTACCGAGTCTCTATCGCCTGCAGTGCCAAGATTTATACCGATCATAGGGAGGCATATGCTGCGGTTTTACCGACATTCACGGCATCAGCCTGTGGGGAAAGAAAGCGGATTGACGAGTTACATCGAACGATTAAATAATACTCTCAGGCAGCGAATTTCGCGATTAGTCAGGAAGACATTATCGTTTTCTAAGAAGTTGGAGAATCATGGCTGGTGCTATTTGGAATTTTATTCATGACTACAATCACCAAATCCGATTAGCAATGCTGAAGACTCAACCGCCTCAATTTTCTCCATCCTTTACATAAAAGCACTACCTAGGAGATATTTACAAAATTGGGATGCTCTCGGCTGCAACCCTTATTTGGTCTTGTTCTTAGACCTCTTTCTCACCCTCCCAGACCCCAGAGAACACATACAGCCTCTTCGGTGGTTCATGAAGTACACTATAAAGCTATATTGTGTGGTGTTAATCCTCCGGGTGCGGCTCGGCGAAATATTGGTCGATAAAACTTACAGATTGACGGGTGTATCAGCACCTTACACGGGCTAGAATATTGTGTGTACCACATCTACATGGAATATGCTGTAAAAATGAGAAGAAACATGATATTTTAGTATTTAAAAAGGGATTTCATCATCATCCTCCTCTTCCATAGTCTTAGCCGTCATCCGCCAACTCGTAAGATACTCAATTTGCACATCAATTTTGTTAATAGCTTCCCCTAACCGCTTCTGAATGTATTGAGTCAGCGTCATCATAAAATCTAACTCAACTCCCACAGATAGCGCAAGTTTTGCCAATCTAGCAAAATCTACCTTCAAAATGGAGGAACTGGATAACTTAAAATGGGGAGTATTTTCCTTGCTTTGCACCAACATTGCTTTTTTAATTCGCTCTTTCAAATGCTCAACTTCTGAATCCAGTAACTTCCATTCAGGCAAAATTTTTTGATACCTTTCCCCCAATACTGTTAAATCCTCACTCTCCGGTTCCGGCGCAATTTTCTTAGTGGATTTCCGCCGTTGCTGTACATTATAATTTAACCGCCAACTAGCAATATCCTCAACTTCCAAAGATGGATCAGCGATGAGGTTGCCTAACTGTTTTTGAATTTCTTTCGTCAGCGTCACCGGAAAATTTAACTCAATTCCCTCATTTTCCATCAGTCTGGCCAGCGTCATAAAATCAACTTTCATCGTTATCGAACTGGAAAGCTCAAAATAAGAACTGTCTTTGAGCTTTTGGGCCAGCATCCCTGCTTTAATGCGTTCTTTCACTTCAGCAATTTCTGAATCTAGCGGTTTCCACCGAGATTCTATTTCCTGATATTTTTCACCCAATTCTGTCAAGTTTTCCGTTGCTGGTTCGGGGTAGCATTGGGCAAGAATTTCTAGCAGGTGGCGATGCACTCCAGCTAAATAAACCGCGTCCATCTTGGCATATTCTAGCTGATTCTGGGTCAGGGGACGCTTTGCCCAATCGCCGCTTTGTTCTGTTTTATCTACATAAGCAATGCCGCAAAGTGTTTCTATTAAAGTTTTGAGTTTTCGGTTGGGTAATGGCAGGATGTAAGTGGGAATTTTTGTCGCCATTTTGAATGTGCAAGTGACATTTTGAGCGTCGTCATTGCCGAGAAATCTGATGTCATAGCTGGCGTTGTGCAAGACTTTTTCAATATGTGGATTGACCATGATTTGGTTGATGAAATCTTTGGTCAATTCTGGTTTATCCAAGACATCTAGTAGAAAAGTGGCATCTCCCGTGGAATCTGTGGAGTCAGCTAACACCTGAATCAGAGATAATCTGGGGTTGGATTTATAGTCTGCTATTTCTGTATCCACCCACAGGATTTTAGCTTGGGAAAATTTAGCGATGAGTGCTTTGATATCGTTTGCTGCTGTTAAATAAGGCATTTTTAGAGACTTTTGCTATTAACTTTTTGATTCTATTATGCTATAGCAATTATCGGCTCGATTGTCAACAATTTAAACACCGGACATCGCATTGCCGTGTCCTGGATACACGCCAACCTCAGAAACCCGGTTGCCCCGGTTTCTTCCTATATTTCTCGTTCTAGCGTGCGTTTCGTTCTGAAGAAACCCAGAAATGGGGGAAACTCAGGCTCTAATAAGGTAATCCAATATGGATTGAGTTCGCACTTTAATCTCTTGTTAGATGACAACTTGTTCGTCTTGTGGGTGAGAACACTGTTCAAGTCCCATCCCGCTGGTGCTGCGGTGAAAGCATCACCCCTACGGTAGCGATTAGCCATCAATTCGTAAAGCGGGGTGAAAAGACGGTAACTGGAAAACCTATTCTAGAATCCCGTCGAGCAAGAGTTTATCGGTAGCGAAAGTAAAGGTACATCCGAACCATCGTGAGCGATAACCAGCGAAACAGGTTGATACGCGCTTGAGTCCCAAAAGGGCAAGGATTGGTAAGAAAGGGACTTTACCTTCAATGTACCACAGGGTTGGCAATTGTTAGCTTGACCAACTCAGCACTCTGTAATAAATTCGCTGGAAAGTACCACCCTAAAAACTCTAAACAAAGACGAACAGGAACGAAATAACCTACCGTTTGCTCTCTGAAAAAGTCGATTTTTCAGAGAAGGTGCGTTCCCGGATGCAACGGCAAGGAGAGATTGGGTCAAAAGCGAAAGATCCCCTGTAACGAGGGAGATATGCAGACAGACCCACGGTGTCTCGGAAGATAGAACCTCCAGTAGCAATCTAAAAGTCATGAGCACGGTAAAACCGATGTATGAATGGAACAAGACTCCCTGGCGAAAGCTGGAAATAGTTGTGTTCAAGTTGCAGAAAAGAATCTATCAAGCCGCCAATCGTGGTGATACAGCATATTCCATGTAGATGTGGTACACACAATCTTCTAGCCCGTGTAAGGTGCTGATACACCCGTCAATCTGTAAGTTTTATCGACCAATATTTCGCCGAGCCGCACCCGGAGGATTAACACCACACAATATAGCTTTATAGTGTACTTCATGAACCACCGAACAGGCTGTATTAAGGCACTTCGCAGACTCCAAAAGTTGTTGATGAAGTCCTGGGCTGCAAAATGCTTAGCGGTACGTAGGGAACAAAGGAACCACTTCAAGACTGGGCAAACATTAACTGGAAGCTCGTCAAGAAGCGTCAGGACTTACGCACGACCACTAGATATAGCGTACCGGGTTTAGAAATACCCATTGGATAGAGCGATAATATAAAATTAACTATCTTGACTTTTACATAATAAATTTTAATTACACGGAATAAAAATTTAATAACTTTAGGGTCTGCTAAATAGTCGGAACTGCACGATAATTCCATTTTGGTAGATATTCATCAAAAATAATTTTTATTGTTTCTTTAAATCCCTTAGCTACTTTTCCACCAGTTTCATAAATTTTCTATCTCACATTTACTACCACAGAAAGCCCGGTTTTAGTATGAGTTTTTGCCATGTTTTTTTTCCTAACTCAAGAGTAGTAAAAAATACTCCTTTACAGGCTCTGGTTAAGTGAGTAAACAAAGGTTTTTATGTGCTTTACCTGGTTTTTTTGAAATTAATACTATTATAAAACCCTGCACCAGGGAGTTGGTTTTTTTTAAGTCAAAATAAGATGCTCTTTAACTAAAGACAAATCCATCTTACCAAAATTCACAACCAAAGCCACATTGAAATTTTCCAACGATTTGACAAACCACATAATTTCATTAGAAGCTTTACCTTCATAGTGGTTGAACAAAATAGAAAATCGCTTTTCCAACTCTGGTTTTACTTTGCCCGAAAGCAGCACAATTTTCATCAGTAAACCCATTGTCCTGCTGGCGCCGAGGTTGTACACCAAATCGTAAAAAACGTAGTGGCTGGGATGTTGGGAATTTTCCACTACTAAGAAGTTGAACAACTGGTTGCAAGTACGAACTAACAATGGATTATTGAATTTCACCGAGTCATTTTCTCGCAATGTATTTTTGATTTGTTTGTACAAACGGTCATTAAATTGACGCCCGCCGTATTCTGGTTCGATAGACGATATTAAATATTCATATAAATCCACTTTAAATGAGGCGTAAGATGGAGTTTTTCGGGAATCTCTCAGGAAAAATTGAGCCGCTTCTTTGTAGGTGCGATCGCCTGCTACTTTTCCGGCAAATTCCCTGACCGCTAAGTGCAGTTCTGCATCGTTCAAAAGTGTGGGATTAGCCGCTCGCTGTACAATTCCTATTTCTGTATTTCTCGGCTCAACCATATAATTCAAATATTTAGACAAATGTGTTTCAAATTGTCGCTGTCTTTGAAATGCCAGTTTTTGGATGGTTTGTTGGTCTTCCTCAATGCTGTCCTTGCTCAGTAGAGAATAGCCGTACAAATAAGGATACCGACAGATCAATTCGCCCAAAGGAAAATCTGTATCTTGTTGCTGCAGTTCCGCATCTCTATCTAAGGCTTTTACTAAGCGCTCTATAGTCTGGAATTCTTCACTTTTATTAAAAAATTTTATTTGTTCTTGTAAGCGCTTGACTATGTAAAATTCCATCCCGAATCGGGGAGAAGTCTGCTTAAATAAAGATACCAACTTGGCGATCGCGAACTGATTTTGTGATTGCAATTGCCAGCGGTTGATGGGGATGTAGCAGCAGCGGTGGAGCAGATATTTAAAGTCCTGATCCGATCGCTTGACGGAGACTATACTATACAAAGTTGCTTCAATCTCTCGATCGGGATAGCCCATGCCGTCGATGAATAGCTTTCGGAACCGCTCGATCACCTGTGCGGGGGATTCTGTTTCCACGCAGGAGACGATGTGATCGTACAATCTCTGTTCGTTGTTGCCAGTTGGAATACTATCTGAGGGCGGGGTGAGGATGGGGCTGTCTGCATCTGTGTCTATGCTGCTGTCTGCAACTTGTGCGACAACCACTGTGGGTTTTTCCCCAAAAGTTCGATCGGGATTCAAGAACCAATAGTGTTCTTGGCTTAATTGTTTGTCCTCCGCCCAATCCAAAGCTGACTGCAAACTTTCCCCTGTCAATAACAGTGATTCATCTTCGCGGTCTGAAGCCAGCCATGCTGCTAGGGCCAAGCGGTAAGGAGCCAATTTTCCCAGCTCTTTTTCCACCCAGAACTGATTAAAAACTGACTGATAAATTAGGTTGGAAACTATTAATTTACCCTCAAATTTAACAACCAGTCCTGACAGTTGCAATTCGAGTTTTTCGGGAGAGTAATCTGCTGGTACTCCCTGGGATTCTCCCGGTTTTGTTGCCTTGGGCGGTTGCAACGCTTGCTGGTACAGCGTTAACAGCCGCGTGAGGTCGCAGTGGTTATGGAAAATGCGATCGCGTATAGGTATCAAATGTTGGGGTTCGTCTTCTTCTTCCCAATTTTTAATAATTCTGTGTTTGACCAGTTTTTCAACCTGCTGAGCTTCCGAATTTCTGCCAATAAAAGGCCCGTATTCAAGTACCAAGTGGCAAACTTTTTGAGTTAGAAACGGTTGCCCGCCCGTCCAAGCTAATATTTCTTGGAGGACTTTTTGGGGGCGAAAAGCTTTCAGGGCTAATCCTTTTGCTAGCGGCAAACTTTCCTGCAGTTGGAATCGACTTAAATGAATTTGCCGTCCAACATTAAAAGGGTTGCATCTTGGATCTCGGATCAATTCTGAGGGGGCTGCTACTCCCATAACAGCAAAAGTCAGGCGATCGTATTCCGGTTGCTCTGCCCGCTTGGAGTAACAAGCCCGGATCAAAGCAAAAAAATCCTTGGTACTGAAATTTAGGCGGCTGATGCTGTCAATGTCATCTAGAAAAATTACCAGATTTTGCTGAAGTGACTTGAGCAAAACTTTTTCGATAAATATCTCCAATCGCTGCACCGGCGGCAGCAGTTCGCGATCGTTCCACCACTTGATGGCATCAAACCTGTTTGTGATGTGTAAACTGCTGGCCATGCGGTACATGATTCCGCCATACCACTTTTGGGGGGAGATATCTGGGCTGCTGATGCTTCTCAAGTTGATGGCGGCAAAAACTGTACCTTCGGCTTGCAACCTTTTGGCCGTTTGCACTAGCAGGCTGGACTTTCCCATTTGTGGCGAACTCAACACGTAGCAGAAGTCTCCGGCTTTGAGTCCTTCGTAGAGCTCGCTGTCTGCCGATCGCCTGACATAGGTGGGCGCACCGGCAGGCAAATAGCCTCCAACTTGATATTGGTACGTTGAGTTGACGGATGCTGTCATCTGGGAATTCATCAAGATTTTACGCCCCTATGCTGTGCGATCGAAAGGTTACAAATTGGAGTTATGGCCCGCTGATACCATTTTAGATTTTAGATTTTAGATTTTAGATTGGGCAATGACTTATTCAATAAGGGTTTGGAGTTTGCCTGTTGCATTTGCATTGTTTTTTTTTGAATCGGCCTTACTATGGTGGAAAATTTTTTGTTCTTCTTTCTCTATTGTCTACTAGGTCAGCTTTCTTCTCGTCAATCTTTACCGTATCTTTGCAAGCGTTCGCCCCAAATCCTATGATCGGCCCAATTGTACCCCGCCACTTGATTTTTTACACTCGTTCACATAATTAGATGAATTTTCACTCGCTCGGATTGAAAACGCTAAAACGCCGTTTTTTTCACATTTTTTTTACAATAATACTTTAAAATTAACCCGGTGGTATGATGTTGGCAGGGAAACTCATAACCACAGCGCCGTCAACCTTCTGCCTTCAGTTGCGCTTGCCGAATGCTGGAGGAAAAGACAGAGCAATGGCTGCCAATAAAAAACCCCAGCGTTTGGCTGAGGACTGCTTGAGTGGGAGATATCGTTAATCTGCGTTTTTTTAGTTGACTTAGATTGCATGGAATTCCATGCTGCTGACTTTCCCCGGGCTTTCGCGTTCGGGGATTCCTAAGAACAAACTTTTCAGGATGCATCCACAAAAAGTTTAATTCTTAAAGGCGTGGTCAGAAACTGGCTAACCACTCGCTCAACTCTAAAAGTTAAGTCTGTGGCTAATTGTAGAAGATGCGCCCTGATGGCTTAACTACCCGATGGATTAGCACCCTGATGGCATAACTCCCTGATGGATCGACGCCCTGATGGCTTTCGCTCCACTACCCAAAAGATTCGGGTTGGTGGATGATCGTGGACATTAGTAACACGTCACTTCTGGCGTTTCCGATCGCAAGCGGGTGTGCCTGTCTGAATTGATTATGGCAGGCAGATTTATCAGAAGACAAGTGGGCTATTGCATCAACCCATTTCTGACAGATCGGGTGAGCCAAAAAGTGTCAATCTACGCAAATCAGGGTCATCGAACATGAAAAACAGCATCTTAGTATTAGGGGTAATTGCCTCGGCTGGCTTCGGCTTTTTCCAGGCAGGCAGCGCCAGCGCTTCAGCGATCGCCACACAACCTTCATCAGCCAGTAGTTTGACGGCTTGGGAGAGTCGTCCTGACTTTAACTACACTGGAACGAATGAGGATGGGGACCAAGAAGAGGTAAAAACGGGTAAAGGCAGGAAATAATTGGCGCCCGGAGTGTGGTTCGCTCTGATGCGGTTGTGGTTGTAGTTGTGGTGCTTGTTGTCCCAACCGCCTCTGATCGAGGTAGTTAAAACTCGATCCCAAGATCAGTCTACCTAATCCCAGGGGTGGTAATCAGTTTCAGAGAACGGTGGATGGGAAAATAAACAGGTAAGGCGAGTCTGTTGGTGGAGTTTCCCCGCCTATCAACTTCCTTACCTTCTGATGTTCGGGATTTGGATCTGGCACAATCGTATTTCATCTCGTAAAAACCCAATGGAAAATACTCTCGAAACTACCCGCAGACAGCGCGTATTGACAAGAACCCAGGAACGGCGTCAGGCGACACCCAAAGAAAAACAGTTGATTCACCTGCTAGCCAATATGGCTTGCAGCTTGATTAAATACGACTACAAACACGCAGCGGGCAAGGGTACTCTCCCGCCTTCGGAAAGCAAGCGTTTAGCGGAATGGCACTACCTGCGAGTTCAGCAAATTCGCCGGATCGAACGCTCATTGGAGCCCGTAGCGACCCTTAAGCGCGTGTACTACAAGAGCATCCTCAGTCCGAGGGATCTGAAGTCTTTGAAACTTCTGTGGCTGGAGGAGGACAAAAACCGTGTCAAACGGGTCGATCCTGAGTTGGACGACATCCTCAGCGAAGCTTTGGATCGGGGAGATACTTTAAAACAGCTATTTCACTCGATCGAAGTCAAAGAACGCACCTTTTCTGCAACTCCTAGCCCCGGCGCCGTGCCGCTTTGGGTCAAAGAGTGGGAAGACTCGGAATATGACATAAACTTTTTTCCGCCTTCCTTCCCTGCATGGGTTTCGATCGTGGACGACTAGGTTCAAGAAAAACTCTTTGACATGGCATCGATCGTAAATTTCAGATGGTAGACTTATTTGCGATTGCTGACATTGGCGAAAAGTGTGCGATCAGGCGATCGGCTAAACCAGGCGGCGTTGCGCGCAGGCATCCGAGTACAGAGAAGTGAATCGGAGTCAGTACCATTGTACAATGGGGGAAAACCAGGGCTTCAGCTAATAGCTGATAGCTGATAGCTGATAGCTGATAGTTTCTCATGACTGACTCGATTTCTACTTCTCCTCTAGACTCGGCGGCCGATACAGCCGAACTCCGCTCTCAGTTGAGGTCGGGTTCGGAAAAAGCTCAACTGCAACTGCTGCAACAACAAATAGCAGATTCCGGTTGGGATGTATTGATGGAATTTTTATTAGAGCGCAAGTCAGAGGCACCGACTGCGGTAATGGGTAAGGCTTACCAAATTCTTTACAGTGCTAATTCTCCGAGAGCGACGGAGTTTTTGCAAGCGAATTTTCCCGCTGGGGTTGTGCCACTGCGATCGGACTCTAACATTGATTACACTCCGCTGCAACAATTATTGGCGTTACAGGAATTTCAAGAAGCCGATCGCTTGACTTTAGACAAGCTTTGTGAATTGGCTGGTGATACAGCTTCTGTGAGAAAGTGGCTGTATTTTACCCAAGTTGAGAGTTTGCCGATAACGGATTTGCAAACAATTAATACGCTGTGGAAAGTTCATTCCGAAGGCAAATTTGGCTTTTCGGTGCAGCGGGAAATTTGGCTCGGTTCGGGCAAGAATTGGGATAAATTGTGGCCGCTAATTGGCTGGAAAAAGGGGAATAATTGGACGCGATACCCGCAAGAGTTTATTTGGGATTTGAGCGCGCCTAGGGGTCATTTGCCGCTGTCGAATCAGTTGCGGGGAGTGCAGCCTTTTGCAGCTTTGATGGCTCATCCTGCCTGGTTGAAGTGAATGATTTTGGGGCTTTTGGAGAATGTGGGGCGGGCTGGATGGCCTGCCCCGCTATGGTTTTTGGGGAATTGGGATTTTGATTTTTGAGGCGCAGAAATTCACAGAAATTCACAGGCGGGATGCCTGCAGGGCGAACGCATCTCAACTTTATGTTAACATAATCTGGTATATTGGAGAAGAATTATTGAGTACCTACAAAACATTTAATTAGAGTTTACCCTTTATGAAACTCAAACCTAAAATCACCATCGCCGACCATTTTTCCGACTTAGAAGATCCAAGAATTGAGCGGACGAGACATCATCAATTAATTGATATTATCACCATCTCAATTTGTGCCGTGATTGGCGGTGCTGATACATGGGTGGATATTGAAAGTTGGCGTTGCTGAGTTAGAGTATGAATAGGAGGAATAATTTATGCAATGCCCAGAATGTAAATCAACCCATATCCGCCAAAACGGCAAGAAGAAAGGAAAACAGAATCACATTTGTGTCCAATGTGGTCGTCAATTCATTAATCAGTATGAATCCCACCCTTGGTTATAGCGAGAGCATCAAACGTGATTGCCTAAAAATGTACGTCAATGGTATGGGTTTACGGGCGATAGAACGAGTTAAGGGAGTTCATCATACCACGGTAATAAATTGGGTAAAACAAGTCGGAAAACTGTTACCAGAGGTTTATGACCCTGAAGTCATTCCAGAAGTTGGTGAGCTCGATGAATTACAAACTTATGTAAAAAAAAAACAGACAAAATCTGGTTGTGGACAGCGGTTGACCACTTTCGACCAGGAATTTTAGGATGGGTATTAGGGGATCGTGCGTGCTAAGACATTTGAACCATTATGGAACCAAGTAAGTGCATGGAACTGCTACTTTTATGTAACTGATGGATGGTCTGTATATCCCATGTTTATTCCTGATGAGGATCAGATTATCAGTAAGACTTATAAGCTGTTGCA
The DNA here is from genome assembly GCF_036705265.1 of Microcoleus sp. B4-C2. Lineage (NCBI taxonomy): Bacteria > Bacillati > Cyanobacteriota > Cyanophyceae > Oscillatoriales > Microcoleaceae > Microcoleus > Microcoleus sp. B4-C2. The sequence continues at coordinate 14,413 of NZ_JAUBUB010000068.1, read as the reverse complement.
CATTTAAACTGTGATACAAGCATTACCCTTATTTTTAATTTTGCGACCCCATTTAATTATTAATTGCCCTTCATTTAAGAGGCGGTGCAATAAATACTCTAGCTCTTCAATAGATGTAAAAAGTCGATTAGCAATATATTCTTTTGCCGAATGCCATACTAATTCAATTAAGTTATAGTCGGGGCTGTATTCGGGGAGAAATTCTAAATGAAGGTTAGGCATTTTTGTTTCAATTATTTTCAGGTACTCTTCTTTCTTATGAAAACTAGCATTATCAAGAATAATCACTATTTTCGCTCCTTTTTCAGCAAATTCTGAGGCTTGATTCCCTGCTGATACCCATTCATTGATTAGCTCTTCATAAAAGAGTTTTAGCACTTGATAAAAATTATATGAATTGCCTTTTTTGAGGAACTGTACCCACCTTTTTTTATCCGAATTCCTCACTCCTCCCATTACATTAACTCTGCCTTTTCTTCTGTCTCCTCGAACCTTTTTTCGGCTGCCTTTTTTACACCAGTTCTTTCTTCTGGTGACTCTTAAACTAAATCCACTCTCGTCCCAAAACCATACCTGTAAACGTTCTGGCGATTCTTTTTCTATTTTTAAATATTCGGCTATCTTTATTTTAAACGCTGTCCTTTTTTCAGTATTTCTCTTGGACTCTAGGCTATACTTAGCCCAGATGTAAACATACTTTTTTTTCTTTAATATCCTCCGAACTTGTCCTCCACTTAATTTTATTCCTGTGGATTCCTCTAAGTATGTTGCTAATCTCTGCGCTGTCCATCGTCCAAAATTATATCCTAATTCTTGAGGGTCTTTTTCTATAGTCTCTAATAATATTTCTATATATTTATCTGTGGCTTTTTTGTGATTTCCCTTCATCCTCTCATCTATTAGACTTTCTAAATTGTCGGGATCTCCCTTTATACACCAATAAGATACTTTGTTTACTGGGTAGTGCCGTGAAGGAAAGGATCAAGAGAATTAAACTGAATTCAAAGAAAGTAGGGGTTTAGACTTGTAAATTAGCATTGTAATGATGCACAAAGCGCCAAATGGCAGCAATATGATTTTCTAATTTTTTAGATAAGGCTAAGCTCTTTCTTACCAATCGAGACACTCGTTGTCGAATAGTTCGGCATTTATAATTTTGTTTATGATGCCGAGTTTGACCGTTTCGACTAACTTCTTCCGCACCACAATTAGGGCAAAAATTAATTTCTAATGTCATATCACGCTATGGCAAACACTTCTCTAATCATAACGTACTCTGATCCTTTCCTTCAGGGCACTACCGAGAAAACGTACTACAGTTGAACACTCTCTGGCTCCTATTGGTCATTGGCTTTCTTAACCGTGCTCGCTATATTTGACTGCGGAAAAATCTCTTCTCACTACGGCGAGTCCCTGTTGTTCATAATCTTCATGTCATTGCTCGAATGGATAAGGTTCGACCAATTACACCAGGCATAAAGTCGAACTCATGCACTGGCTAATTTCATAAAGTCTTTTTTTGTCCACTCCTAATACTGAACCGACGCCCTAGACTTGCTACTTGCTGAGAGTGGATGTTAATTACTTCACTTAATTCTTGACTGCCACAATTGAGGCAGATTTCCGGTGAGCTAATTGCGGTTCTGTCTACTCGTCCAAACCCTTTTCGGGTTTTTCCCTGATGACCTGGTTGTCCACCTGGTTTCTTTTTTTGGTCTGCTTCTGGTTTAACTGTTGGTTTCTCTGGTTTTTGGAGTAGATCCGTTGATGGGGGTTTTGATGAAGTCTGACTGCTGGTTCGACTTTTGCCCGTAGCAATGGCTAGTTTTTCTTGCAATTCTTCAATAATTTTTTGCAGCCCCAGTACCATTTCTACCAGTTTAGCTTGGCTCAACTGCTCGATTTCGGTTTTTTTCTGCTCTCTCGTGGGTGCGGGCTTTTTCATCCGTTTATTTTACCAGATGCCGCCACTTAAGTTTTTTTGACCTGAATCCTTACAAATGGCAGGGCTTTTTCCATAAGGCTTACAGGGCCGTTAAAAAACTGTCCGAAGTATTGGTGAATGAGTTTTTTTATTTAACCGCAGAGGGCGCAGAGGAAGAGAGGGGAAAGATTGGCAATTTCCCATTTACGTTAGAGTTTTTTGCCCACTATTACTACCCAAGATTGAGCTTCGCGGGGTAAGCCGGGGGGGCGATAGTAGCGATCGACAATTGCAAATCCTGTTTGTTCTAAACAAGGCGCTAAAGTATGATATTCCCATCCGGCTGTATAGCGTTTTCCCGTTGGTCTCTCGTCGTATCCCTCCCAATTTCCCCGGCACATTGACATGACAATTGCACCGCTAACAACTAAGGCTTTGTGCAAATTTTGCAGCACTTTTACCATCTCGTCCCTGGGAACGTGAATTAGGGAAGCATTGGCAAAAATACCGTCAAATTCTGCCTCTGGCAAGTCGAGATTCAGAAAAGATTGTTGCCAAACTTCGCATCCTGACAACTCTTTTGCTATTTCTACAAAAGCTGGAGTTGCATCTAAGCCTACAACTGTGTGTCCTTGGCTTTTGAAGGCTACTAAGTCTCGTCCCGGCCCGCATCCTATATCGAGAATTTTACCGGGATTGCGGGGCATAGCAGCGGTCAATGCGGATCGATTTTGGGATACGTCGTGATGCCAAGTTCCTTCTCGGAAAGATTCGGCAGTTAGCTGGTATTCTGCGATCGTAATTTCTTCGCGTTTGTCCACAATTTCCCCCTCTTGTATTATTTTAGATTTTAGATTTTAGATTTTAGATTGAAGAAGGTAAACCGTAGAAACCGGGTTTCTGGCTACAATCTAAGAACTTACGGCTGACGCATTTGCTCCCTCAGAAATCCGGTTTCTATCCGCCCATGCGTAAACATGAAATATAGATATTGGGTAGGGACACGGCAGTGCCGTGTCCTACTCTATTTCATCTGATTGAAAACTGGTATAAGAGTTAAACAACCAGGGTTTTTTGTTCAGATTTGGTAACTGCTGAATCAACCTCTAAGAGAGAACCTTCGGGGGATTCGATCGCAAATCCCGCATCTCGAATCATGTCCCAATCTTGATGGGCAGCTTGTCCGGGAGTTGTCAGATAATCGCCCACAAAGATAGAATTAGCGGGGTAGAGTCCGAGAGGTTGCAACGATCGCAAATGCACCTCCCGTCCCCCAGCAATCCGAATTTCTTGACTGGGAAGCAAAAATCGGAACAAACAGAGAATTCGCAAACATTGGCGGGGAGTTAACCTGTTCACATCTGCAAATGGTGTGCCGGGAATCGGAATGAAAAAGTTAACTGGCACGCTAGTAACGCCCAACTTGCGAAGCGAAAGCGCTAAATCGATCGCATCATCATCCGATTCGCCCATCCCCAAAATTCCGCCGGAACAAGTTGTGATTCCCGCTGCTTTTACGTGTTCGACGGTTTCCACCCGATCGCCAAAAGTGTGAGTGGTGCAAATGTCCGTGTGATATGATTCGGAAGTATTGAGATTGTGATTTACGCGATCGACTCCAGCTTTAGCCAGCCGATGAGTTTGCTCCTCGCTCAACAATCCCAAACAAGCGCAAATTTTTAGGTTATAATTTGCCTTCACAGTCTCGACAGCATCCAAAACGCGATCGAAAGTAGATGCGTTAGGTTGGCGGCCCGAAATCACCAAACAAAACGTACCAGCTTTTAAATCTGCTGCGCGTTGGGCGGCATCCAGAATTTTCTCCTTAGCTAAAAGCGGATATTTCTCAATTTCCGCAGTCGAAATTTTTGACTGAGAACAATAATGGCAATCTTCAGGACAAAGGCCACTTTGAGCATTTAACAAATAGTGCAGCCTGACTCGGTTTCCCCAGTAGTGGCGGCGCACCCGATAAGCTGCGTTTAGTTGTTCCAGCAAAACCTCATCCGGTGCGCGCAATACGGCTAAAGATTGCTCGCGAGAGAGACATTTGCCCGCCAGCGCGTCGTCAGCCAAATCGTTCCAATTGGGTAAATTCATTACTAAAATTAAAGGGTTTACAGAGTATCCAAAACCTGACGAATCACCCGATAAATCGATTCTAGTTCATCAGGAGAAATGCAGTAGGGAGGCATCAAGTAAAGCGTATTTCCCAAGGGGCGGAGCAAAAACCCCGCTTCGAGAAATCTGGCTTTCAATAGAGGAGCGATGTCATTAAAATAACCGGAATCGCTTTCCGTTTTCACATCCATTGCTGCGATGGTGCCACAAGTCCGAATCCGTTCTAGTTTAGGATGATTTCTCAGCCATTGATTCAGATATTTGTGGTGGAGTTTTTCCATCCCTTGATACACATTTGGGTTTTGCTCCAAAAGCTCCAAGGATGCTACACTCACCGCACAAGCTAAGGGATTTCCGGTGTAAGAATGACCGTGAAAAAAAGCTTTGTCCCATTCATCTCGCCAGAAAGCTTGATAAATATCCTCCGATGCCATTGTGACAGCAATTGGCAAACAGCCACCAGACAATCCTTTAGACAAACACAGGATATCCGGTGAAGTTGCAGATTTAACCGAGGCAAACAGTTCGCCCGTGCGCCCAAAACCCGTCATTACTTCATCGTAAATCAACAATACATTAAACTGGCGGGCAAGTTGTGCGATCGCCTGCAAAAACTCAGGGCGGCACATTCGCATCCCCCCAGAACCTTGCACCAAAGGTTCGATAAAAATTCCCGCATAGCCGCCCTGCTTTAACAAAAACTCCAATTTCTCTAAACTCGCGGCCTCCTTGCTTTCCACCTCCTCATCGCCGTCAAAAGTTGCCGGAAAAGGAACAACATCCCCAGCAAACATTAAAGGTGCAAAAGATTCCCACCACAGCGAACTTCTGCCAGCCGACATCGCGCCCACAGTATCGCCGTGATAACCTCCCTCAAAACTAATAAAGCTAGTGCGATTAGTTTCTCCGATATTTTGCCAATATTGAAATGCCATTTTCAGAGCAACTTCAACAGCAGTCGAGCCGTTATCAGAAAAGAAAATCCGCGTTAAAGAAGCAGGCGTATGAGTGAGCAATTTACTCGCAAGTTTCTGGGCCGGTTCGTGAGTAAATCCGGCAAAGATTACGTGTTCTAACTTTTGGGCTTGTTCGTAAAGAGCCTCAGCGAGAACCGGATGGCTGTGCCCGTGAACAGTCACCCACCAACTAGAAATGCAGTCGAGAATTTGCCGCCCGTCTGCTAATTCCAGCACCGCTCCTTTGCCGCGAATTACCTTCAGTGGCGGGGCAGCCGTTTTCATTTGCGTGAAGGGCTGCCAAATCGGTGAATTTGAAGAATTCTGTTCCTGATTCGCAGTCATTTTTGCCCCGATTACTAATATTAACCTGCCTTTTAATATAGCAATAATAACGACCTTATGAACTTTTTATTTTTGATTCTTTCTTCTTCTCTTCCTACCTGTCCTTAGCGTCTTCGCGGTTCGTTCAAAAAAAATCTAGTTTGGTGTCGAGGGCGGCTGCGCTGTAACGTCTGCCGCCATCTCACTTATTCCCGGGCGATGGTTAAAATTGTCAGTTACAATTTTCGACCTTTCAGCAAATAAGTTGTCATAGCTCCTTTGCCTTTAACATTAATTTTACCGCGCTTTTCCAACAAATACTTATCGCACAGCAATTCATAAGTTGAGTTGCTAACTTGAATTTTACCCGGAAGTCCCTGAGATTCCATGCGGCTTGCTGTATTCACAGCATCTCCCCACAAATCGTAAATAAACTTTTTAGTGCCGATGACACCTGCTACAACAGGCCCAGTATTAATGCCAATGCGGATATTGAGAGGTTTACCGCATTCGTCGCGGAATTTCATAATTTCTTGCTGCATTTCCAGGGCCATTTCGGCAATAGATTCGGCGTGATTTGTACAGGGAAGCGGCAAACCGCCTGCTACCATATAATTGTCGCCGATCGTCTTAATTTTTTCTAAGCCGTATTGTTCGCTTAAGCGATCGAAAGATGAAAATATTTTGTTAAGCAACTCGACTAATTCTTCAGGAGATGTGCGCGAAGATATTTCGGTAAAGCCCACAATATCAGCAAACAAAACCGTAACTTCGGCAAATCCGTCCGCAATATTTATCTGACCTTGTTTTAGGCGATCGGCAATCATTACTGGTAATATATTTAGTAATAAACGTTCCGACTTTTCTTGTTCGGCGCGCAATACTTCCTCAGCTTGTTTCCGCTGTGCAATTTCCTGGTATACTCGGTGAAACATTTGATTGAAGGCGACCATGAGTTCTCCCAACTCGTCATCCCGCTTGACAGACAGAGAGTAGAAATCAGGTTGTTCTCGATCTTTGCTCAAAGCGTCTCCAGCAGCGATCAAGTCATCGCGCAATCTCAAGATAGGTGAAATTACTGTCAGCCCTAAAAACAACATAGTCACAGAAGTGACAAAGGCTGATATAATGATGACTAGAACAGCAATCCGTCCGATAAATGCGTAGAGTTCCGGCTGGACTGTGGAAGCATCGTGGCGAACAATTAAGATGTAATCGCCTCCCAAATGTCGCTCCGTCCAAGCAATATCGTACCTCTTGCCATCGAAATTGTGATTGTGAACTATACGAGATTCTTTTAGTTGCTCTAAACTGATTTCTGGGGGTTCGCCAAGTGTATATATTAGTTCACCGTTAGCTTGGTAAATAGATAGTCCTAAGACTACTTGAGAATCCTTAGTAATATTTTTTACTTCTTCTTGCAATAAAGTGCGATCGGAAATATCTTGTTGGAGCACAAACTCTAGGGAATCAACAGTTGCCCGAGATACCTGTTCCAGTTGGCTTAAAAGTTCATTTTCTCGCCGAAAATAAGAGGGAACTAAAATAATTCCTTCTATGACAAGAATGCTAGCAAATACCCACAAAGCTATTTGCCTAGACAAGCGAGATTGGAAAAATTTCAAGAATGATAAAATTGACAAGGGCATAAAATTTACTATTTGGCAAATGGCTAATGTAGGACATAGGAAAAAAACCGGGTTTCTGGTAATCAATTTTGGGTTGTCAACGAAGCAACCGCGCAAAAACCGGGTTCTCACATCCCCTGTGTAATTCCTGTAATAGTCCGCCGTCAGCAGTCAGCAGCGACTAACTGTTAGTTCTTGGCTGCTTGCTGCTGACTAATGACTGATCGCTCTCGACTAACTAGCAGACCCCTTCATAATATAATAAACAAATTAAACCGAAACGGCGCTGACTAGCCTGCCTGCAAGCAGATAAGTATTCATATAGCCCTTGCCTTTGATGTGAATAATTCCTCTGTTTTCAAACAGATACTTATTTTGCAAGATATCGTAAGTTGATTGTGTGACTTGAATCGCGCCTGCAATCCCGTTAGGATGGAGGAAAGCTCAGACATACTTGCCATTGCTATCCCTACGCCGACACCAAATAAAATTGTCAAAGCAAGGAGAATTTGTTTGTAAACTAATTGGCTGATGGCAGCCCGACTGCGAGAAATCAATTGGCGCATGGTATCCTCAAGTCTGAGGTTTAATCTTTATTTCAATTTATGCACTACTAACATAACACTGCTTGTTCAGAGTGTTTTGCTGGCGTCCGGGGTAAAGCAAGACTCTCTGAGTGCAACCGAGGGTCAATCGATTTTAGATTTTAGATTTTAGATTTTAGATTTTAGATTAAAGAATTGAAGCATTGACCCCACGGATAAATTCGGGGGCAAGTTTCATCGGATACAGGTTTTTTATTTCTGGACAGATGAATCACGTGGCGGGTATCGTGGATGCTTTCGGTTAATTATTGTTTACCACGAGTGTTTGGCTTATCCGTAAAAATACGCATAACTATATAGCGGTTTTGTGTTGAGTGAAGTACAGATGATCGGGTAAGGACAGGGCAGTGGCTTGTCCCTACTTCACGCACTTTTTGCTCTATTTCAGTTAGGATAGCAATTGTAGTCTATGGTTGACGATCGTGAATTCTGACTCTACTGCCTCACCTGCGCGCAACGAAATTTTTCCGGGAGAAGTTTTCGTCAATACTGCCAATTTTGATACAGGCATTCGGCGACTTTTACCTAAGTATGACGAAATGCTGGATGTAGTAGCAGGCTGCATTGCTAACACAAACCACCGCATTTTAGAACTCGGCTGCGGTACGGGGGAACTCACTTTAAAAGTTCTCAAACTCTATCCGTCTGCGGAAATAGTTGCTGTCGATTACTCGCCGCGAATGCTTGATTTTGCCCGCGCCAAAATTGAGTCTGCAGGATACGCAGCCCGGTGGACTGGCATAGAAATGGATTTTGGAGAATGGGCAAACAATCCAAATTTCTCAGGCTTGGGCGATAAATTCAATGCTTGCATTTCATCTCTGGCAATTCACCATCTTGAGGATGACATTAAGTTAAAATTGTTTCAACGGATTCGCGAAAGTTTAAATGCTGGTGGCTGTTTTTGGAATGCCGATCCTCTTTTAGCAGAATCAGCAGCAATGAAAGATATTTATCAAGCGGCGCGAGAAGATTGGGCGCTAAATCAGGGGGAAACATTAGCACAAATTCGCGCAAATGTGGGGAAGAGTGTCTCTTACGGATATTCTAATCCCGATCGCCTAGCTACACTTTCGGCACATTTGGAAATGCTGGTAAAAGCTGGATTTGAGACTGTTGCAGTGCCTTGGAAATACTACGGTATGGCAGTGTTTGGGGGATTTGTTAATTGAAAAAAGCAGTCCTGGATGCAGAACTTCTATGTGTAGGGTGCGCGAATAAGCACCTTACTGCTTAAAGAGAGATCGCAGTTAGTATTTTATGTTACTAAGTTCTGCTTGAGAAAATATATAATACTGCCAGCATGGAGTAAACAAAATGACTGCAACTGCGATTCAAAGTATTGACTGGGATGCTTTTTCTTCGGAACTATCGGGAATTGAAATAATTAGCGATCGCGCGCAAGTTGTCAAGCTATCTCAAGACTATTATCACTTCAGTCCAATTTTGCAACCTCTCTTAAGTAATAAAACAGGAGATTTAGTCGTTCGTCCCGCCAGCGAAGCCGAAGTTTTGCGGATTGCTGCAGCCTGCGTCAAATTCAAAATTCCGCTAACTGTTAGAGGTGCAGGAACGGGCAATTACGGGCAGTGCATTCCCCTCAAGGGCGGCGTCATTTTAGATACCAGCAAAATGCACAATATCCGCTGGATAAAACCGGGTTTAGCTTGCGTAGAACCGGGGGTAAAAATGTCGGTTTTCGACAAACAAGCGCGAGAAACCGGTTGGGAATTGCGGATGGTTCCCTCAACCTATCGCACCGCTACGATTGGGGGATTTATCGGGGGCGGTAGCGGGGGAATTGGTTCGATAACTTACGGGCAATTGCGCGATCGGGGAAATCTTCATGCCGTTCGAGTCGTTACAATGGAAGACGATCCCCGCGTCATCGAATTGCGCGGCGATGAAGTGCAGAAAGTCAATCACGCTTACGGCACAAATGGGATTATTACTGAGTTAGAAATTCCCCTCGCCCCTGCTTATGCTTGGGCCGAAATCATCGTCGCTTTTGACGATTTTATGACATCGGCTAACTTCGGTCAAGCTTTGGGCGATGCTGACGGAATTATCAAAAAACTAATTTGTGTTTGTGCTTGGCCGATTCCTGCTTATTTTGCTGCTTTCCGCGAGGCAATTCCTGAAGGTAAGCACTGCGCTTTGTTAATGGTAGCTGAATCTTGTCTGGAACCGCTGCAAGATTTGGTGCGCGAATATGGCGGCACAATTTGCTATCAAAAAAACGCGCAAGCAGCGAGCAAAGGTGCAGCAATTGCTGAATTTACTTGGAATCATACAACTCTGCACGCTCGCAGCGCTGACCCGTCTCTGACTTATTTGCAGACGCTTTTTCCCCCAGATAAAGGTTTGAAATTGATTGAGGAACTGTACAATTATTATGGGGATGAGGTGATGATGCACTTGGAGTTTTTGCGGATGAACGGGAGGGCGATCGCTGCGGCTTTGCAAATAGTTCGCTACACTACGGAATCACGGCTCAATGAAATTATTCGCTATCATGAAGAGCAAGGCGCACTGATTGCTAATCCTCACACTTATATATTGGAAGATGGAGGGATGAAAAGTATTAATGTGGAACAGTTGCAGTTTAAAGAGTTGGTAGATCCTTACGGTTTGCTTAATCCGGGTAAAATGCGGGCGTGGTTGGAACGGGATTAAGCGATGGTTTTTAGATAAGATTCGGCGGTTGAAACCGCTGCTAGACAAACGAAGTCCGCCTTCGCGGACTAATAAATAAAGATTAAAACTCGGCGGTTGAAACCGCTGCTAGACAAACGAAGTCCGCCTTCGCGGACTAATAAATAAAGATTAAAACTCGGCGGTTGAAACCGCTGCTAGACAAACGAAGTCCGCCTTCGCGGACTAAGAAAGCAATTTAAGGGACGGGGGCGGTAATTTCTGTAGGTGCGATCGCCCCTGGTGTAGGTACAGCTTGGTTTTCCAGTAGTAGGCGCTGTTTGTTCCGAAATTCTGCTGCCGCATCGTTCAAATTTTGGCGCTGTTCGCTATTAAATTCTTCCATGCTGCGGCCGCCGCCCAATTTGGATCTGTGAATTAAATCAAATATTCCGCTGCCGCTGCTGCGGCCGGAAAATGGGTCGGTATTGTCTTGAGTTTGAAAGTCTTGCAGCGGTTGGGCATTATTTAAACCGCTGGCTTGAGCGAAGCTTGCTTGAGGGGATAACAGAGCACAGGATGCGATCGCGCTTGCAGCAATCCCAATCATCAATTTGCCGGATTTGGAAGTTTTGGTGTTCATCATTTATTAGTTGAATCTTCAAAAAAACAATTCTATCTAAACAATATTCTGACTTGTGACTAAATATTATATTACTTCGCTGGGGCTAAGGACAGGGCAATGCCTTTCGTCGTGTCAACTTAAGCTTTTAGTCCGCCAGTCCTCTCGCTTACCCAAGAGTCCGCCAGGGAATGAATTCCCTGTCTCATAGCGAAAGTCCTCTGAAAGAGGACTGAAGAAGTCATTAGTCCTATCGCTTACCCGGCAGTCCGCCAGGGAATGAATTCCCTGTCTCATAGCTAAAGTCCTCTGAAAGAGGACTGAAGAAGTCATTAGTCCTATGCAAGAGGACTTTGGCTTTGAGGCTGTTGTTTCAACCCCTGACGGACTATCGGTTTTACCTTAAGTTGACAGGACGAAAGGCATCCTAGAATTGACGGTGCAGGTGAAACGATCGCCCTAAGCAAACCGGCGCCGCAGCAGGGGTTGAATGCTCAGCAGCGCCACCAAATCAAACGCCAGCAGCACTAATAGCGCTCCTCCAAAGGTGACAGTACCCCAAGGAGCCTGCATCACGACACTGGCTAGCGACCAATCGCTGTGCAGGTACAAATAGCGGATGGGTTCGATCGCGTAACTCAGAGGATTGAGAGTCACCACAACTTGCAGCCACTCTGGCATAAATGACAGCGGCGCGAGGGCTGTGCTGGCAAATAACAGCGGCAGGTTAGTAACAAAAATTACCGCTATTAATTCTACGTGGCCGGGAAGAGCGAAGGCTAAACCCAGACTCAAGCCGGTGACGCCCAAAACTAATAGCAGGACTATTAGGGCGATCGCCCCAAGTCCGGCAATTCCGGGGAATCCCGCGCCCAAAAACGCCCCCGCTGTAACGATTGTGCCGGTTTGGATAAAGCTGAGGGTGACGATAAAAATAGCCGAAGCCAGGACGATCGAAAATCTGGAAGCCAAGGGCGCGACTAACAAGCGGTTGAGAAATCCGAATTCGCGATCGAACATAATCGGCAAACCAGCATTCAGCGCCCCGGCAAAGGCTGTAAAAACGATTACACCGGCGCCGAGAAATTGTCCGTAATTCTGGCTTTCGCCGAACAAGCCGGCGGGTGCATTTTCAAACAGAGCTCCGAACAAAACCAACCACATCAGGGGCTGAATAATGCCTGCAACTAGCGTCGAGGGGCGGCGCTGCAATTGAATAAACAGGCGCTTGGTTAAGGCGAGTGTTTCTTGGATGAAGTCGCCCAGCAGGGAACTGGAAGTGTCAGCGGATGCCGTGGAGAGTGGCCGCTGCTGGTTGAGGTTGTTGGGGGATGTAACAGTACCGCTCATAATTGCTTGCGCTGATTTTGATTAAATCTAACTCTCTTTACAGTAGCAAGTCTGGAGGTATTGGTGGTGTTGGGCGGGCGATCGGTCTAAAATTGAGAATAAGCTCATCAAATATGTTAAATAAAAACTTGATTTACTAGGAGGATAAAGCTATGTCATCAAGGGCGATCGCCACTTTGGTCGAGATGATGGAATCTCTGCCGGAAACTCTGCAAGATAGAGTCGTCGAACACCTGCGAGAATACATTCTGAAATCAAATATTACTGTTCCTGTGAGTCCCGACGGTAAGTTAGAAATTCCCGCTGAGATTGAGGCTCAACTGAAGCCTGGGGATCGATATGCAGTTACTGTCACCGCAGATAGTATTGTGTTTCAGAAGGTAAAATGGTGACGTAGCTGTTACGGGCGATCGCTCTTGCTGTGACAGTGCTATGCTAGATAGCAGAACCATCAGACATTGGCGGGGAAAAAATCTTGTCAACTATCACGGATATAGGAACTTTAATTAGCCGTCAGCCTGATATACATGGTGGCTGTCCAATTATTGCCGGAACTGGTGTTACAGTCCGTCGCATTGCTATTTGGTACAAGCAAAGTTTGAGTGCAGAAGAAATTGCCGATCGCATCGGGCATTTAACTCTAACTCAAGTCTATGCAGCTTTGACTTATTACCATGCTAACCGAGATGAAATTGATGCTGACATTGCAGCGGAGGAAGCAGAAGGATCTCGAATAGAAGCATTGAATTCTCAGCGTAAGATTCAAAAGCAGCCGACGGATATAGATTTAGAAATACCAACACTAGCCAGCTATCCCAGTCGCCGAGAATTTATGAAATTACCGCTGGAAGAGAGGGGAAGGATTTTAGAAAGACAAGCTGAGGCAATGTTGCAACATTACCAGGAAGATAGAGAATGGCAAGAATTAGAAGCAGGAGATTTAATTGACTACTAACTCTCCTTCTCCTAAACGGGGTGATATTTGGTTGGCTAATTTTGACCCGACAGTGGGAGCCGAAATCAAAAAAATTCGTCCGGCTGTAGTGGTAAGTTCTGATAATGTTGGTAAGTTACCAGTGAAATTGGCTGCACCTATCACAGATTGGAAAGAATATTATGCTGGTAATATCTGGCACGTTAAGATTGAGCCAGATATTGCTAATGGTTTAACGAAAGTTTCGGCAGTAGATGTGTTGCAATTACGGGGTATGGATGTACAAAGATTCATTCGTAAAATCGGAGAACTTTCGACTACTGATATGGAGGAAATTGCTAGGGCGATCGCGGCTGTAGTAGAGTATCAGTAGTTACTGCTTAAGGGCGATCGCTATTGTTTGATTCGAGATTATTTGCCTTAATTGCACTCTATATACCACAGTCTTTTAGTCGCTGCCAAACATATAGCATATATGAATTAAAAATCTTCGTACCATTATCATAAACGGGGAGATGACCTTTTGGAGCCCCTATACTGTATTTGAGCTTAGAAGGATCCACGGCACACATAAAACTGTATGTCTCCTCAGTAGGGTAACAACGAGTAATCCACCCCAAGCGTTCCCGAAGCATTACCACTTCAACTGGATCGGCGAGTGGAACTAAGGACCCGGAAAGTTTCAGGAAATGCTCTTGAACATGACCACACATACCGCGATCAAATTCCTTTACTTCTTTTTTTTTCCAATCATCCGCTTTTTTACATTCTTCCAAGATACCTAACTGGATGCTAAAACCAAAATGTCCGTCACTGTATTGTACCCAAAGCTGGTCAATAGTGCGTAAAATAGGACAAGGAATGCAACCAAATTCTTTAAATCCTAAACCACTCCTCTCCAGCTTGCTGGGTAAACCCATAGCTCGATTTGTCGTCAGTTCGAGGAGTCGCTCAGTTTCTTTATTAGCCTCTCTCCACTTTCCAGAGGCGAGTAAGTCCCGCAAAGTATTCGTGCTTCCTTGGCTTTTGTATTCGTATATGTTGACTAAAGTGACAAAGGCAGTGATCGCGATCGCAAGCCCAATTAAAATTTCCATCGTTTGGAAGTCCTAAATCTTAAAGTTTTTAGCTTGAGTTTAGTAGAGAAGGATTTTCACAAATCCCTCTCTGTTGTCTTTGTCAACACTATTGCGAGCGGCATAAATTATCCGATTATCACAATAATTTAATTTAATATCTAAGAGACCTCCACAAAAAGAATGATCCAATAGCTATGTGGGTTTAGCGAAAATTTCTACAAACCATTTGTGAAGAT